>NZ_JBYCCT010000033.1:0-14525 GCF_057473865.1 Coleofasciculus sp. H7-1 | reverse complement strand
TGAGCAAGGATTTGACAATGCTGGCAAAGGACGTTAACATCAGTCATCATTTTTAGTTTGTGTGGGGGTAGAATACTACATTCTGCCCCCATTTTTTCCGTCTTAAGCTATCTTTCAACACTTCTGGAGTTGTCATAGACTAATGAACATCTAAGTTGTATGTTTTACTGGTTCTCTCAATAATCATTAGAGAGCATTAATATCAAGGCTGCGATCGCTCTTTACGTCACGAGCAGCACTTCAATAAATCGATTCCAGGTTAATGACTCTCCTCCCGTGCGATCGCGCAGAAATTCCACTTCCTCCTGAGTTAGGGGCGGTTCTCCTACACTAGAGAGCGCCGTATTCATTTCCTTGGTGCTGATAGATTCATCTTCGTCAGCATCGAGCGGTAGAAAGTAAGTGACAAACTCAGTGTACCTCGACATCAGACGGCGGTGACGCAGCATTAATTCGCCAAACTCTTCAAAATCGATCGCTCCACTTCCATCGCGATCCATCGATTTGAATAAATACGTCAACTCACCGTCTGAGAAAGCTTTTCCTGCCGATTGCAGATGTGCCGCTAATTCGTGAGTTGAAAGTTCACCACTGCGATCGCGATCGATGGCATCAAAGATATAGCGAAGATTGCCTTTGATTTCAACAGATGCCTGTTCAAATAAAACGTTATGACGTTCTCCCTTGATCGCCGCCGTCAGTTGTTTGCGAAAGTGGGTAATGATATCGCGAGCCACTAAGAAACGCTGTCGGTGTTCTTCGGGAGTGGCAACTGTATAAAGCGAGACGGGCACTAACGAGGGGAGCGATCGCTGCACAATTAGCAAACACCCTATTGTCACAATGGCAAAGGGCAAAGCCATAATCGGTAACTGAATTAGAGAGAATACAGGTACCAACAGAAGGCTAGCGATCGATGCCAGGAACGCAGAGGCTGCACCCAGCGAAATACTAAGGAGGTTTGGAGCGTAGAACATTCCGCCGATCGCCACAGCAGTAAGAACGGCGTTATAGCCCAAAAACCCGCTATACAGTTGATCGGGTCTGGTTCCCACTAGCAAACCTGCCAGCAGGTACATTGCACAACCCAACAATCCCACCATTGCACCGATGGGAGTAGAAATGACAACTGCTAGAAAAACCAGAAAGATGGAAATCAGATTGTCTACGAAAAAGACTTGCCCAAGACTTACTGGGAGGGATTGAGCCAGTCGCCATGCATCTAGTGAAACAGGAGAAGAAATGGGAGGAGGCGAACCCATATCAAAGAAGGGTTGAGGCACAACCGCAAGTAGCAGCAGGAAGGCAATCAAGACCAGATGCACAGCGATGCCAAGTGGAGCGACTCGGAAGCGAGTGGCAAACCATGTCCCTACCGTCTGTAGGACGATGGTTGATAGGGCAGAAAGAATAATTGCTGCGATTATCCAAATTGGATTCCAGACTCCGTTTCCAAACAGCCCTAAAAACGCGATTGTCGCACCAATAAGCAGTCCATTCAGACCAAAGATGCCATTTTGAATCGTACCTCGATCCAACTTGAGAGCGATCGCCATTAAATTGGCAGCGGCAGTCCCCAGTAAGCTCATGGTTCCCAGCCAGGGAGATTGGATAAAAATGGCAATGATAATTAGCAAACCACTCACGGGATTGTTCACAAAAATCGCCTGACCAATCCCGCGCAAGGTGGCATTGAAAAAATCGAGTAGGGGTTGATTGGCAAGCCGTTGGTTGAGTTGCTGCATCGTTCCCAAAACTGGAATTCCATAAAACAATTGCTCAGTGGCTGTTGTCTCAGAGTCCAGAATGTGGGAAATCAGTTCATGCAAAGGTAGTGGCTCATTATCTGCGGTTGCCATAGAAGATTGATCGACCATAGCTTAAGTTATTTATTCACTCTTTATTCTCTAACTGGGAAGGGAGTAATTCGCTGCTCTTTTCTTGCCCCTGCTCCACCACCAATTGATTACACAGGTATTTGAGGCTCATCACTATAGCCGTATTACTCTTGCATTCCGGTATAGAGCAGCCGGACAAATAAGCGAACACCATCATCATTTTTCAGGGTTGAATATGATGGAGCTTCACTGTTACCAATTGCACGCAAATCGGAAAGCAGTTCTGGATGGAACTGGCAAGTAAAGGAACGGCGAACTTTCTTGGTTTCAAAATCTTTATAGTTAATGCAAGTTGCCGAACACTCGGTGACAATCTCACCATCTAGCGCTGTCGAACAAAGAATTTCTATTGAATCGGGCAGTTGGATCAGCCATGACAAAGCGCTTCCAGCGATGACGTGGCGATAAGGAACTATGACGTCATGAATGCTGCGGTATGCCCAGTTAGCAAACAGAATGGCTTCTTCGTTTACTTCATCCGAGTGAAACATCGAAATTGATACTTCGCGCTCATATTGAATCGTCGTATCAATCACACCTTCATGGGCATCAGCTGTTACATCGTGGGCGTGGATAATTTCCCAAGGAATACTTAAGGCATCGCCGTCAGGAGATTGATAAGGTAACAACACGCGATCGCCTACTTCTTTTGATTCATTGCGCGTCACGGCAAAATGCTCATCATTCCAGCCAGTGGCAACTAAGCGTCCATCACGCTTTTTGACTTGCAGTGTCTTGCCTAGCGCCTCGATTCGTGCTGCCACTTCTTGCAACGATTTAATTGCTTTATCGTCCTTGTCGCGTTCCAAAGATGTCAGCGAGAGAATTTCTTTGACTGCACGCCGGATCAGTCGGATATGACATTCAGCAGCTAGCTGGTGTCCCACACAAATAAAGATGGCACTCGCACTGGTGGGCGATCGCGAAATTAACAACTTTTCCACCAATGCAAACATATCCTCACGCGGACACGCCGGACTTGTCCAAGTCGATGGATCGTAGGTCGATGGATCGCCGCCTTCCAAGATTACGGTATAACCGGAGGTAATTGCAGGAACGACTATTTCTGGATCGAGAACTCCAGTTGACCAAACAGGTAGTAATACTGAGTCCATATCGGCGATTTTTTGAGCAATGTAGGCAACATTTTTGGAAGCCCGAACATCTTCGCCAAGAGCGTTAACGCCTACGTGTTCCCAGGGTTCGATGATTGTAATACAGTTGCGTAACAAATTGGGATGTTTGAGTAGAAACTCCAAATCTTCCCGTGAATTAATGACTTTTTCTAAAGGCTTGGCGTGTCCCCACTCAAAAATGCCGTCTGAGGCAAATAGCTCTTTTTCTGCCAGTGGATCTTCTGAAGTTCTATCCGCTAAGAAACGACCTAATAAAATATGTACCGATTCAAAATCCGATCTACCTTCATGCAAGTATCCAGAAGTTAGTCTCCAGTCGGCTGTGGTGGTTTTATGCTTGTGAAATTTGATAGCTTCTATCATTTGACCTTAAAAATTGCTAATACGAAAGCAATAAGCTGATTTTTCAGCCTATATTTTTAGTTTATGTTCGTTGGAGTTTAACATCTTGCTTCTGAAGGTAGGGAAGATGGAGGAGCTGCTTGCTCATGTTCTCCATCTCCACCATCAACTAGGTTTTGAATATTCGGTAAAAAGTCAGAGATTTTTTGGCGTGTTCGTAAGAATGTTTTCGACCGCGCTTAGTACGTCTCTAATCTTTAATTCCCTCGTCAATATCGCGATATCAAGTACCTAAAACATCAGTACGCAATAGTGCTTTACGCAATGCAGTTAGGTTTTCCTCCGTATCTACCAATCTGCCGAGAGCAAGCGCAATATCATCTTCAACATTCAAAAGTTTAGCCGCCTTCTTGACAGCTTTTTGCTCTTCTGATGAGTAATCTTCATCGGCACGAGCCATTTGAATAGCGTGATACAACAGTGACCTTGTAGATGACCACGAAGAAACATCAACGGTAATTTTGGGCAACAAGTCCTCTAACTTAGCACTTTTGTAATCAAAAGATTTATATTTCTCCATGAGTTCTTCAGGAGCGCCAACCATTCGTTGATGATTCAGCAACCAGTTCATTTCAGCCTCTGAAACCTCTCCGTCAGCCCCAGCAATAGCGAGCAGCGCATACCCATAGTTAAGGTATGCTTCATAGGGGGCTTCGGAAATACCCAGCGTCTTTTTCATAAATTGAGATGCAGGTACTGCTTGCGTCTCATTGCTCATAATTTGTCTCCTTGTGCTGTTGAAAAACTTAAACTTGTACTCACAGGAATTGCACAGAGCCGGTATACTTAAATAGCCATTTTCTACCCTAGCATAATTTTGACATCATGACTGATTGAGTTAAAGTTCATGTTTGAGCAACGTTCAGGTTGGCTACCAACCCATACGTTGATACATACTCTTCTAATTCTGCTAAATCAACCGTGCCATTTTTATCAGAGTCAAGAGTGGCGAAAAGATAATCAGTGACGTACTTCCTGACTTCTTCAGAACTACGTTCGCCTGTTGTCATATCTTCTATTCGACCTAAAAGTTCCATAATCTCGTCTTTATTGAGTGCATTGCTTGCATCTGTATCCAATTGCTGGAAAAGTTTTCTCACATCTTCTGTTGCCATTCTCGAAGAACGCAATGTTTCTCGCAATAATTCATTACCAAATGAATTCATGAACAATATCTGCTCGACGAGTGGTATGCAGAAGAACCCCAGTGCTGCCCAAAAAATTGCATATCTTACGGCTTCCGGATTTGCAGTTGCACTAACTCCGAGGAAAAGAGCTGCCCAAAGGAAAAAATTGGGATTAACAAGCAGGATATAAGCATCCTGAGCTTCTGCCTTAATTAGCTTGCCTTTTGTAAATACTGAAGTTAATGCAGCCAAAACGCGCATTGAGATAAAGACCAAAGTTGCAATTGCCAACTGTTGCAGACAGGCTAGCGATCGCGTTGTATCTGTTGAGGAAAATAAGTCGCTTATGAATGTTGCTGGAGTAAACTGAAACCCAGTTGCCAAAGCCATAAATGCGACAGCAAGCACTCCGATAAATTTCCAGTTTTTACTGTGGTGATTTGATTCAACAGGAGATTTGTCACGCCACACTTGGGCTAAAGCTCCCGGTATTGCCAAACCAACAATTAGAATCACACCGAAAAAGATCAGGCTGGAAACATTAATGGGTAAATTGGCAACCCTCAATGTAGCCAGAAGCGCCAGTGGAGCAACAATCGATAACGTTCTTGACAAGACAGCCGACGGATAAAGATTACCGCCCCAAAGTACCGATAAAACTGGGGAAGTAAGGGCTGGCGGAACCATCCAAAATAGCACCCACAAAACTTTGTACAGATCGGCTTCGCTTTGATACAACAGTCCAGAAAATATTAAGGAAAGCCCAACTGCCCATCTCGCCACCATCCACCCGTACACCACATACTTCACAGTTGAGGTTATTTTGCGTTTACTCGCTGCAAAGTCAATGTCCAGGTAGGTATAAAACGTTGAGGCTGCAAGACAGGCAACGATGATCGCTCGAAATAGCTCTGACGGAATTCCTCCTGTAGAGGCAATTACTGCTCTTACTAAGCTTCCCAGTAAGAAGGCAGCGGCATAAAGCAAAATTGCCCACATAATTGAAAGATCGTTGATCTCTTTACGCAGGGAAGCGGCACCACCTGATTCCCTATCACGGAACTTAACGAGATCCACACCACTGAGAGCTTTACCATTAGGAAGTTTCAGGTGTTTATAAGCAGTCGGTGGTAAACCGCTTAGATAAAGTGCTAAAGGCTCCAACACATATTGGTGGCACACTACTAGAACAGTTTCTCCTCGTTCCAAGTGCGGTACAACCTTATCCTCGTAGAAACGGGCAGCGCGCTCGTAAACTTGGGCAATCTTCTCGCCAGATGGAGGTGCTTCGTTATGAGAATGTAACATTTCCTCGAAGCCTTCGTAGCCAAGAGCAAGACGTAGCAGATTCAGGTTACGTCCCGCAAAAATGCCGAAGGATTTTTGGCTAATTCGATGGTCGATCTGAACAGGAGTATCGGGCGATTTAAGCGCTTGACTTTCAGCAAGGGCGATTTCACAAGTTTGCCGCGCCCGCCTCATGTGAGAAACATATACTGCGTCAAACTTCGTACCTTTTTTCTTTAGGTCAACCCCGGCGCGACGTGCCTGCAACCTACCAAATGATGTGAGGTCAACATCCAGTACGCCTGCAAAAATGTTGCGTTCGTTACTGGTACTTTCCCCATGCCGAATAAAGTACACCTATCCTAGCAGATGCTCGTTTTTTGCTACTTTGTCGGCTGTTGAAAGCGGGTCTTTAGAGTTATAAAGAGTTTCCACGATAGATTACTCCTTAAGCTCGAAGTTCATATAGTTGAGCTAGTGCCCTTACCCCTTTATGAGTTGCCGAAGCATCGCGCACTAGCTCTTACCACACCAGTGCAGACACGTCATTGTATCCTAACGGCCCATTGCATGGCAGCGAAACATATAGTCGAGCAGTTCTTGCTGAAGCAGTCGCTCGTCGCTCGGTAACATTGTTGACTCAGGGACTTGGGAGATAACGTTGCAAAACCTCTGCTATTGTCCGTAACCTGAGTCCTTTCGGCAATTGATAAAGTTAATAAGCTAGGTGTGTCTCCAAACAAAAATTTGAGCCGAGTACACACCTAGCTGTTTTTTTCAATCCATGAAATTAATATATACCGATAGAATATTTGTTGAAATAGAAGTCGCGCTGCGTATACTGTAATTCAGCTTAGGAATTACGCAACATCACCACATAGTAAGGGCAACCACAGAGGGATTGCCCCTACAAAACGCTATATATATAAGCTTTGCGTAAGTCCTGAGCTTTTAATCAGCTTCCTATGTCCGAATATAGATATCAGATCGGCGGGGTAATCAACCGGATTTGATATCAAAGTGCATCTGCCGCCTGCTGAACTAATAACTAATAACTCTTTTTTCCATTTAAATTCCAATCGTAATATAGATAGGAAATAGGCGTCGAGGAGTCAATTGGAACGTCGGTTTTTAAATACAAGCGGATGTACTCAGGAATTGAAGGAGCAACTTTCAGCAAATCGCTCTTGTACCACTTAAAAATTTTGCTACAGTATAGCGTTCCCGTTTGGAAATCGTAGCGAACTTTATCGGGATTATTAATAAAACGGCTGGCGTCATCTTCTAGCTGAGTCCGCACCGATTCAGGAAAGTATGCACCATTTCGCAACAGCGGACAACCGATGGAAGCGCAAACGAGGGCGAAGTGGATGCGGGGTTCGTCAAATTCGCGGCGGAGGATGCTATGTTCGATTTGATTGAGGCTGTAGCGCTTACCTGCAAAGGAATAGGCGGGACGGATGAAGAACCACAAGAAAGCAAGCCAGTTGGGAATTCCTAAAATCTTCGGTCGGATGGAGGGGATGGGATAGCGTTCTAGAACTTGATTGATAGCGATCGCATTATATAAATTCAGCCACAGCGCTAACCGTTCATCTGGGTTGGGATAATCCCGCAAATCCAGTTGATGTAAGGAAGCCAGCCATTGGGAAAGGGCTGGCGATCGCTCTGAAGACCAAGCATGATAATCTACGCGACCTTCTAGATCGACGTATCGGCGCAGTAGCTCATCCCAGGCGGTAAAGTCGATCATGGCTGGTACTGCTTGCTACTCAACAATTCAATTTCTTGACGGTTCCTGCTGACGGTTCCTGACCGAAGAAGCTCTACAGGGTTGTCCAGCCGAGTCAACAAAATAGCAATTTCCAGCCCCAAAATTACTACTTAAAGAAGCATTATAATTTTGAGGAGTTTGAATGCATAATTTACCGAGATCCACCATTCTACCATCTTCAGTTTGTAGATAGCAAACCGGAATATCTATATTTGAAGCTGGAACCACTGGATAGGGAGAATCTGCCTGTAAGGGTAGGCTAAAAGCCATCCCAGGAAACAATGAAATTAGAACGGTAGATACGGTAGCTGTTAAACGAAAGCATCTCAACATTAGTTTTTCCTAAATTTTAATGGTTGATTTGATCGGTGGATTTTTAGATTAAAAACGGCTAAAAAAGTTTTGGGCGCTCGGTAATTGGAAATTATTCATTACTGCTGTTAATATTTCATAAATCAATTTGGATTGCCATACCTACTTAGCGGTATAAATGTCAATTTTTTAGAGAACGGGTTCGGCAAGCGATGCAATAGGAGCGATCGCTTCGCTAACACGCTACGATTTATAGCCGAACCAACCCGGTTTGCATCAAAGCTTGGGTGGTGATGCCTACACCCAAAAGCGCAATTACTAATGCACTCACCGCAGGCAAAATCCTCACGATCCGCATCTGAATCGGTAGCCGATCGAAGAAGCGCTTGCTGTAAACGAGTAGCAATCCCAACCCAGTTAGCACGCCTGCGAGTCCTAAACTAAATGTCAACACCAGCATCAGTCCGAAGCCGATCCGTCCCAGAGCGATCGCGCTTAGCAGCAAAACCAGGGCTGAAGGACACGGCACTAAACCGCCTGAAATACCTAGGACAAGCAGGCTACGCCAGGTAACGGGCGATCCATCCGCGCCTGGGGGTAAGTGCGAGTGATCGTGGTGGGAATGATCGCCGTGGTGGCTGTGATGAGGTTCGTGGTGATGAGGTTCGTGGTGATGAGAATCGTCGTGGCTGTGAGGTTCGTGGTGATGATCGTGGGAATGATCGTCGTGGCTGTGATGGCTGTGTGAATGGCTCTGGGAATCTGAAAAGCTATGATGCTCATGTGCAGTCGAGGATTTGCCGATTCTCTGACTCCGCAGGCGGTTGATGAACAAGTTGAGACCAATCACTACCACCATCAAACCGGAGAGGACACTGAGCCAGGGATATAACTGATCTGGCAGGATGTATTGAGAGGCAAACAGCGCGATCAGTCCTAGGGCAAACACGCCGGTGGTATGGGCGATTGTCGTCGCTAGCCCTAAAAATAGGGCGTGTTTGGGGGTGGCATGGGAACCCACCAAGTACGCTCCCACAATGGTTTTACCGTGACCGGGAGAGAGGGCGTGCATTGCACCCCACGCAAACGAGCCAGCGATCGCAATCAGCAAGCTTCCTCCTGACAGCCACGCCAATCCTGGCGGCATTAATGAAAATGTCTGGTTTGTGGGGCTGAAAATAAAGTTTTGCACCTGTCCGGAATGCAGAATAGTTGCAAGGCAAGTGGCGGTTGGCACTCCTGGCAGAAATAGATTGTAGTGGATTTGGAGTCCTTGAACCGGCTGAGGCCAGGTGTAGGTCAGCTGTAAGCTGCTGTGAGTGCCCGTGGTAACTTTCAAGTTTGGGGGTAGGGCGCTGGTTTCTGATGCGTTAATTGTTAGGGTAGCTTTTTGCTTCTGGTTATCGCTGAGGCGGATGCGATCGCTTAAGAATGTCTGCAACTCGGCTTGATGAGTGCGGACTTCATCGGGTGACAGCTGACTATCCTGGTTGTCGTCTGCAAATGTCATCAACCCTGTAGGAAAGGTAAGTGTCATTTGAGTTTCAGTCTCGCCCACCATAATCTCAGCTACTGACAAATCGGCCCAGTGAGAATAACTGGGGGTAGCAGCAGCGAACCAAAGTAATATAGCTCCCAAAAACGACAGCAGGCTCAGCGTGCCATATCGACGCCACTTTGCATTCATCAGTTCACCTCGGTTGCAGAATTTGAGTTGAGTCCTAGCGATCGCTGTGTCTGTTCGTCAAACGTCGGGTCGATTTCTTGAGCTTTTTGGAAGTAAGCGATCGCTTGGGACTTATTCCCCAGTGCCTGCTCAATCGTACCGGCGCGAGCGAAAATTCCCGCATCGCGCGTACCGCGACTTAGAGCTTTCTGCAATACCTGCTGAGCTTCCCGCCAACGTCCCGAACGGCAAAGCGCCCAAGCCAGAGTATCCAATGTATCTGCATCCTGGCGGATACTAACTTCTGCCTGCATTAAAGAAAGCGCTTCCGGCAAATCCTCGGAACGCCCCCGTTCCAGCAACAAGCGTGCCAGTTCGCGCTTGTGCCCAAAGGAAGTTAGATTTTGATGCTGGCGGATTAACGCTTCGGCTTTGTCCCATAACTCCATAGCGCCTGATTCGTCACCTTGCAAATGTTTCACCCGTGCCATACCTTGCAAGGCAACGTGATCGAACACATTCTGGTAGTTTGGTGAAACGAAAACTTGCGAGTAATGACGCTCAGCTGCTCGATACTCTCCGAGTCGAGTCTCCAATTCTGCCAAATTTACTAATCCCAAAGGATATCGCGGTACGATGCGTAACGCTTCCTGATAAAGTTCCTTGGCAAGTTTATGGTTTCCCCGCTTAAAGTAAAATCGACCCAGCATCGTCCGCGTCCAAGCCGAACTGCCTGTCTCGCCCGGTTCCTCAGATGCTAAAGCTTGTTGGAAATCTCGAATCGCCGCTTCATCTTGACCTTGTGCAACTTCCACCAATGCTCGGAGTGTTAAAGAGCCTACCGAGGGCATTCGGTTGATTAAAGCATTAGTGAGGCGGTTGGCTTCATCCACTTTGCCTATCGCCAAGTTCGACGTTACCAACAGTGAAATTGCATCTTCATTTCCAGGCTTTGTTTGCAATACCTGTTTTGCCAAGCGAATCGACTCGTTGAAGTCATGTTTCGCTTCCGCAATCCGAGCCAGCACCAGAATGGCACCTTCGTTATCAAAGGATAAATTAGCGAGCGATCGCTTTGCCGATTGCTCCGCCAATAAATACCAATTAGCATCTCCCGTCGCACGAGCCATCTTCAGATAGGCTTTGGCTAAGGAGGTTCGATCCAGTCCGTCCCCTGGATTTCGCCGAATCCGTTCCTGATAGAAAGCAATTTCCCGACCCAAAGCAGCGGTGATATTGTCTGAGGGTAACTGGGAAAAGGGATAACGATAAGCAGCGTCGAGTTCAGCACTGGGATTCCACAAACGCCCCCCTACCAAAACTCCGGCAATCGGTAGCGCAACTAAGAGCGGTATCCACCAACGCTTCCAGACAAAACGCCTACTCAACCCACCTTTCAATTTTTCGGATTTGTAATACTCAGCACGTTTCATGCTTCTGTCTCTAAGCTCGGTTAACCTCTCCCCCAACCCCTCCCCTAGTAGGGGAGGGGCTTTCAGTTATTCCCCCTTCCCCGTAAAAAATATTTATTCCGCTTCCCTCTCCTTATAGGAGAGGGTTAGGGAGAGGTGGGAAGGGGGTTAGGGGGTTAGGTTTTCATCCGCGATAATGTACGCAGTTCATCACTACTAACCTAGTTGGGTAGAGCCAAATAGGGGAATGCAGGTTGTAACGGCTTGTGTCCTTGTGCTGGATTACCCGGTGCGCCGTCGTAGGACACGTTATCACTCTTAACCTTCCCATCGGTGACGACAGTTAAGGTGATGTCTATGACATCATCTTTCAGCAAGCGACCCCGAATCGGGCTACCTGTTTTGGGATTGGTATTGCCGTATCCGCTGGGTCCCTTGGTGTCAATCCGCATCACATCTGGCAAAAAGGCACCCAACAAAGCGTTAGCTCGTTTCTCGGTATTCCCAAAAGCTATCAGCGTCTTTTTCACTTCCCCGACGATTGGCCCAGCGATCTTCGCAGCCGGTTGTTGACCCGCCAGAGCAGAAGCTTCAAAACCAGGGCTGACGGTGTTTAGGGCGTTTAGGAAGTCGTTTGTGACGACCAGACCCTCGTTGATCGCCGGTCGAGCCAGCCGCTCAAACTGAGTAAATTTGCCGTTGGCTCCGGGCACTGAAATCGTTTCCCAGACATCAAAAGTGGTTGCGGAGGTCGAGCCTTGTAAGAATTTAATCGGTACCCGGACTGCGATCGCGTTGACGTTGTATCCTCTAGCAAAGTCAATAGCTTGGTCGGGAGAACGGAACCCTGGGACTGCGGGACCAATGCCGAGAAAAGCGGCGCGAACCCGAAAATATTGCTCAACGTCGAAGAAGAATGGATCTTCCCGGAGTCCTGCAAATACGGCTAGGTTAGCGCCACCGCCGGATACCGGGTTAACGATTGGCGGCGCACTGGGATTGGGATTCAGCGGGGTGGTGCGGAGGTTCTTGGTTTGGAGAACAATCGCACCGTCCCGGATGGCGGTCATCGTGATGGTTTGTTGGCGATTCGCATCCGGGGGGCTAAAGGTGAATTGCAGAACCACATCTTCCTTGCCCGTAGGAGTGGCGTCATTATTAGTCACCCGCGACACTTTGAACTCGTACTTCGCTCTGGTACTGAAGTAATATTGCTGACGAGCTACCGATCGCGGGTTTGTATTCATAATCAAAACTAGATCGTTTTGAGACGCATTCGAGTTCTGATCTTTTTCCCGGAATACAAACAGGTCAGTTAAATTAAGATTACGTCCCTTGGCATCTACCTCACCATCATCATGGTCAGAAGCCTTGAGATAGAGAGGTGTCATCCCAGCGATCAAAGCTAATCCTAAAACAAGTACGCCCAATCCGATTGGGTTTCCTAAACCAAAGCGACGCGAAGGTTTTTTAGGGGAAGTTGCAATTTTGTTGAGAGACGCAGTTTCTTTCACGGGAACACAAGTTTTTTGCTTCATTTCAGGATCTCCTAAAGATGTATCCATTCAGTCACTTAATGGTGCGTGCGGAATGGGAAGGTTTATCTTCTTTTGAATCGCTAGGCTTAAAAGAAGTACGACTCGCAGTTAGTTATGGATTCTTCCCAAAGTCAAAAATTGCTTTTTAACTTGCTTTGGCGATTTCATTGCCACTAGATATTCGCTCTTTCCCTAGCCTCTGCATTGAGGAAATCGCACTTATCAAAAATACAGCGATCAAACAACAGGGAGTTGTTTTATTGCCGTTTCACGAACAAAGATGGGATAGCGAAGCGCTAACTTGTCAGTTCGCCGTTGTCCTCAATAACCAACCAGATAATCCTAGCTCCTCAGCTAGTGAATTTTTGTTTCTTTCTGTTGTTTTTTAGCTGAGAAACTGCGCCCAAGGCACCCAAAGCTAAAATGCCCCATGTTCCAGCCGGTTCGGGAATGCTTTCAGCGCTGCTTTGGGTGCTAGTTGTAACTCCGGTTAGGGCGATCCCGTATCTTCCGCTGGTAGCGCTCGTACCTGTAAAGCCGCTCAAGGAAAGATTTCCACCCGAACCAGTCGGTTCTAGAACTCCATCCGCTCCAGCCGAGAAAATTTTCCCGACCGCACTTACAGGATCGTAACCAGAGCTGGCAATAGCTAAATAGTAAATCCCAGACTGAGCGGGAGAAAACCCACCTGATGATAGAACTGATTGTGAATTTAAGCCAGGGATATCGTCATTCCCATAAATGCCCTTACCAGAAGCATCAAACAAGAATAACTGTGGATCTTCAAGTAGCTCAGTCGGGGCACCTAAAACATTATCAACTGGCAGCCCTACCAGCGTATCCAGGCTAAGTGTTGTAGCCGAGAATGTCTGCCCTCCTGTCAGAAAAATTTGGAATAAGTCAGCATCATTATTAGAAAGTGTCCCCGTAATAAACTCTAGTAGTTGCGACCCTGATGGGATAACTTGGGCTGTATTTAGAGTCTTACCGGCATCACTTTTCTCAGTGAATGTGGCAGCTTGGGCATGAGCTGATGATAACCCTGTAACCAGTACCGATATTGCTGCTATGTGCGCTAGTTTTTTCATTGGCGATTTCTACCTCAGTGGAAACGGAAGAGTTCCCTTTTTAATTTCTTGACTAAACAAATTACGGCTGTGGATTGGTTATGGATTGTTTTACAGCTCAATATATATCTTGAGATAGAGAAGAAGACTAAAAGCGCAAGTCAAAGAAAAGCAAAATCCAGCGGGTATTTCTCGATCTTGGTTGCGAAAAACGCCCTGAAATTCCGATTGAGCCTTTAACTTAATTTATCTGTAAAATTGCTATAAAAATATATCTTGGGAAAGATGCAAATAAACAATCGCTCGTCAAGATTGGTGAAGTACTGGGAACGCATCTGCCCAATTGAAGAGAAAGCGATCGCAAGTACAACAGTCACCAGAGGGCTGAGTCATCAATCACCATCACACGCCGTGGCATAACACCGATCTAGCGATCGCTCCGGCTATAAAAGAGTCGTGGGATGTCAGTAGGATAATTGCTACAGTAGTTAAAATCTGCTGTAACTATTGTCGCGTACTCGAATTTTGTCCCGTAAACTCTTCCGCAATCGGTTCCAAATCCGGCAGAAGTTGCCACCAAAGGCGCATCCCCTCAAGCGTCTGATTGACTATGGACGCAACTATCGTGTCCAAATTTGGCAGGCGACTGTTTGCTCAATTCTCAATAAAATCTTTGACTTAGCCCCACCCGCCTTAATCGGTGCAGCGGTGGATGTGGTGGTGAAGCAACAAGACTCAGCGATCGCTCAATTTGGCGTCAAAGATGTTTTTTGGCAACTAGACCTCTTGCGGAATTAAGATTTTTCAGCTATTTTTAGCTCATAGTTATAAATTCCTGCTAGCAGGTTTACTCGCAAGCCAAATCTCTTTCTTCTATTTCTATAACGGCTAGATAAAATTCGGAAT
>NZ_JBYCCT010000032.1:0-14527 GCF_057473865.1 Coleofasciculus sp. H7-1 | reverse complement strand
AGGGTTTTGAGCTATTTTAGCTGTTTTTCTTGCACCTAACCACCTTTTTTCGGCCAGACAAGCTCTAGAGTGTGATCTTTTCCGACTTATTCAGCAAGCCCTATGTATAAGCTTTGCGTAAGTCCTGTTCGTAAGAATTGCCCTAGGATCTCGCCTCACGAATCATTTAGGACTGCGATATCCGAACCTAATTGGTGTAGAAACCCCGATCGGGGATTGAAAGAAAGATGGGTGTGCAATAGCGAAGCGCAGAAAAAGTCAGTTCGCTACACGTCCGCGAGATTTATACTCAGTCCCGCCAAGCTTGCCACAGAGGCAATTAATTTGATTGCCTCAACGGGTTTAGGCAGGTGGATCTGGAAACCTGCTTCGAGTGCCTGCGATCGCTCCTCACCCCTGGCATAAGCAGTCAGAGCGATCGCGGGAATCCTAGTTTCTCCCCGCTGGGCTTCCAAAGCTCTAACTTTGCGGATCAAGCCATAACCGTCCTCATTCGGCATTCCAATATCGCTCACCAGTACATCTGGTTTTAATTGTTCCAGGGCTTGGAGCGCTTCCTGAGCCGATGCCACAGCCGTCACTTGAGCGTGGTATTGTTCTAGCGCCGCCGTCAAAAAATCGCGGGTATCGGTATCGTCATCCACCACCAGCACCTGCAACCTCGCCAGAGAGGGAGGAGACGCGATCGCCACTTCGTCACCTGAGGATACCGGCTCCAAAGCGCAGGTCTTGAGTCGGTCAGATGCCACTGGCAGCTTCACAATAAACGTTGCCCCTTTCCCTTCTCCCTCACTTTCTGCCTCAATCGTGCCGCCTTGCAGTTCCACTAAGTTGTGGACAATTGCCAAACCGAGTCCCAATCCACCATAGCGCCTAGTGGTGGTGCTATCTGCTTGACGGAAGCGATCGAAAATATAGGGGAGAAACTCTGAGCTGATGCCTACCCCAGTGTCACTGATGCTAATTTGAGCGCGATCGCCACTATTTAAAAGGCACACCTGCACCTTTCCTCCTGAGGAAGTGAACTTGATCGCATTGGAGAGTAGATTCCAAACAATTTGCTGCAAGCGGTTAGGATCGCCAGACACCAGTTCCACCGAGCGATCGAGTACGCTTTCCAATTGAATTCCTTTATCCTCAGCCGCCGGACGAACCGCATCCAGCGCCGCCTCAATCACGGGTACGAGGTTGACTTGGCAGATATTTAAACGCAGCTTCCCGCGAATAATCCGCGAGACATCGAGAATATCCTCGATCAGTTGCGCCTGTAACTTGGCGTTGCGCTCAATCGTTTCCAGGGCACGGGTTGTCGTCTTTTCATCATACTTGCGACTGCGGAGCAGTTGAGTCCAACCCAGCATCGAGTTGAGGGGGGTGCGGAGTTCGTGAGAGAGGGTTGCAAGGAACTCATCTTTAATCCGGTTCGCCGCCTCGGCTTCCTGTCGTGCCACCTGCTCGCGGATCATCTGAGCGCGGGCTTCCTCTGCGGCTTTGCGCTCGGTAATGTCTTCTAGGGTGCCGACATGACCGATGAGTTCGCCTGTATCGGTCAGCATCGGGGAGGAGCGGAGGTAAACCCAACGCAAGATGCCCTCCGGAGTTTGGGAGCGAAACTCGTTGGAGCATTCCTGACCTACGCTCATGCAGGTAGACCAATGTGTAAAGACGCGATCGCGGTCTTCTGGATGCACCGACTGCAACCAACCTTCTTCATATAGCGAGGCTAAATTTTGCGTCTCTACATCAGGTGTCAAGCCACAAATCGCTTGGCAGCGCGGGTTAGCGTAGGTACAGCGCCCTTCAATATCGGTCATAAAAATGCCCAGAGGCGAGCAGGCACTTAACGAGCGAAAACGCTTTTCACTTTGCTTAAGTTCTGAGTTGACAGCGGTAAGTTGTGCCGCTTGTCGTTTCACCTCTGCTGTTTTCTTGAACAAGTCAACAAACACCCCCACTTTGGAGGTTAATATTTCCGCCTCCAGAGGTTTAAGCAGGTAATCTACTGCACCCAGGGAATAACCTTTGAAAACAAGGGAGTCGCTGCTGCTGAATGCGGTCAGGAAAATAATTGGCGTGTGGCGCGATCGCTGTCGTTGTCGAATCAGCTTTGCCGTCTCAAATCCATCTAGACCGGGCATCTGGACATCAAGCAAAATCACGGCAAAATCCCGCTCAAGCAGACATCTCAAGGCTTGCTCGCCCGATGTAGCTCTTACCAAATTTTGACCGAGGCTGCCCAGTATCGCCTCCAAAGCCAGTAAATTTTCTGGATGATCGTCCACTAGGAGGACGTTAACTATTTCTTCGGGCTGCATTTTCTGGAAGGTCGGGATTTGTTTGAGCGGCTTTTTCGAGAGTGTCACCGTTTAGCTGTTTATACAACTATCCAAAGTTACAAATTTTAGGAACTAGAATCCAGGGTTTTTAGATGAAGATTTGATGTTTCCAGATTTTGCTGTTGAACTACTGGGGTTTTGGTGTCACATATCTTAATTTTTTCACCTCACAGCAGATTGACAAAGGTTGACTAAAAGAGGAGCAATGTCTTGGAGCTGCAAAATCCAGTCTACCGTTACAGATGCGATCGCTGCTTCTGGCATGATCCGGCTTTCTGCTGTTGCAGGCTCTTGTACTATAGCCCGTCCGCCGCGTGCTTTAATTTTTGCCAAGCCTTTCGCACCATCCTGACTCGCTCCGGTTAAAATCACCCCGATAACTCTCTGTGCATAAGCATCAGCCGCCGATTCAAACAGCACATCAATCGACGGTCGGGCATTGCATACAGGAGCCTCGGTTGAGAGTGCCAATGTAGCGATGCCTCCGTACCGACCTTGGCGGTGTCCCCATGCCTGCCGGGGTTCCACCAGTAAGTGATAATCAGCGGGAGCCAGGTATACCCGCCGAGGCAGAATTTCTTCTTTATCTTCCGCCTCCCCCACCGGCAAAGTGCTGTACTGCTGGAGAAAAAAGCTCAGCGTGTTGTCAGAGGCTTTGTGACGGTGTTGTACGACAACCACAGCCGCTGGGAAAGTATTTGGCAGACCGGCGAGCATTACGGTTAAAGCTTGCAACCCACCTAATGATGTGCCGACAACAACAATATCAATCATCCATACTCACCAATGAATCAGTAGATGGGCAAAACTCAATGGAACGGGTGGGTAGTGAGGATGCAATAATTATTGTCAGGATTTCCGATTACCTACTACCCTTGATCTAAAAAAGCGGCTCTTCATTACTTGGTATGCTAAAAAGTTGATTCCAAAACTTGAAAGGCTTACCTAGCAAGGTATAACGATTTTGGACTGTATTTTCTATTTAATAAACGCTAAATTGGCTTAAATTCATGGCTAGTATAGCTTGTGGCGCTTCTTGACTATAAATTTAGCATACCAACTACGGAAGAGCCAAAAAAGCTCATTCCCTCCGTTTTATGCCATTTATGTGGAAAATCTGGCATTTATGTGGCATTTTTAATATGGAAGTTTTAATTAGCCCAATTTTCGGTAAATCTTTTCATGATTTTCTAACTCCTCATAGTGTTTTTCGTACAGAGTGGTTTTAAGGGATTCCTGACGACCTAACCCTAAAATTCCAAATCTACAGAGACTATCGTACAAAAGATTGTGAACCCGTTCCTGAAGAAATGGATTGAAATAGATTAAGACGTTGCGACATAGGATGACATTGAATTCATTAAAAGAACCATCGATAGCCAAGTTATGTTGAGAGAAGACAATGTTTTCCTTGAGGGATGCGCGAAAAATAGCGCTGTCATAAGCAGCCGTGTAATATTCTGAAAAAGACTTAATCCCGCCTGCTTTGAGATAATGCTGAGTATATTCCTGCATTAAATGTAGGGGAAAAATGCCACTTTTGGCTTTTCTTAATACCATTTCATTCATATCAGTTGCATAGATGCGGCAACGGTGATAAAGCTCTTCTTCTTGCAACAAAATGGCGATTGAATAAACTTCCTCGCCGGTTGAACAACCTGCACACCAGATCCGAATAAATGGATAAGTTCGCAATAAAGGAACAACTTTGTTTCTAAATGTTAAATAAAAGGTGGGATCGCGGAACATGGCGGTCACGTTGACGGAGAGACCGAGCAAAAACCGCTCCATACAGTTCGGATCGTGGAGGACTTTTTCCTGAAGCGCGGATACACTGCTTAAATGCTCCGCACGAATCGCGTTCCAGATGCGGCGCTTGAGTGAAGCGGGAGCATAGTTTCGGAAATCAAACCCGTAGTAACGATACACGCCCTCCAATAGCAACTGAATTTCAATATCTTCAAGTTCGCTGCTATTTTTGGGCGTGTTCATAAAGTAAAAAGTAAAAAGTAAAAAGGTAAAGAAACAGACACAAAGAAACAGAAAGAACTTTTGCCGTCTTCTTTGCCTTTTTTTCTTTTGCCTTATCGATAGAGCCAGACGCGCAGCAGGGAGAGCAATTGCTCGGTATCGACAGGTTTGGTGATGTAGTCGGACGCACCGGCTTCGATACACTTTTCGCGATCGCCTTTCATGGCTTTGGCGGTGAGAGCGATCATCGGTAGTGCTGCGAATGAATCGAGCTGGCGAATGGCTTGCATGGTTTCGTAGCCATCCATTTCCGGCATCATCACATCCATCAGGACAATATCAATGTCGGGGCGCTCTTGCAACTTAGCAATGCCATCTCTGCCATTTTCGGCATACAACACTTCCATTTGATGGAGTTCCAGCATACTGGTGAGGGCGAAGATGTTCCGCACATCGTCATCAACAATCAAGACTTTCTTGCCAGTCAGAACCGGATCGGTTTGATGCAATTGTTCCAGAATTTGTTGTTTCGGGCGGGGTAAATTTGCCTGCACTCGGTGGAGGAACAAGGCGGTTTCGTCCAAGAGACGTTCTGGCGATCGCACGTCTTTGATGATAATCGTTTCGGCAATGCGCTTGAGTTCGGTTTCTTGTTGCTTGCTTAATTCCCTGCCGGTATAAACAATGATCGGTAGTGTATTCAGGCTAGGCTCCTGTTTAATTTGCTCCATCAACTCAAATCCAGTCATATCCGGCAGTCCCAAATCTAGTACCAGGCAATCATAGTGCCCGGTTCTCAGCTCTTCGAGTGCCTCTGTCCCAGTGCCTACAGCCGTCGTCTGCACGTCGCTATTGCCGATAAGCTCGACAATGCTGTGGCGTTGAGTTTCATCATCTTCTACGACCAGCAAGTTCTTGACGGGGCGCTCGACGAACCCCTTAATGTCAGACAGCGCCTGCGCCAAAGCTTCGCCGCTGACAGGTTTTTGCAGATAAGCGATCGCTCCTTGTTGCAAGCTGCGCTGCTGGACTTCTTCGACGGAGATGATATGGACTGGGATGTGACGAGTGCCTGGGTCGTGCTTCAAACGGTCTAGCACCGTCCAGCCATCCATCACCGGCAACCGAATATCTAGCGTAATCGCATCCGGCTGATATTCTCGCACCATTACCAGAGCCGTATCGCTTCGCAACGCCACCAGCGCTTTGAAGCCCTGTTGTCGTGCCATATCCAACAAGATCCGAGCAAAATTGACATCGTCTTCTACAATTAGCAACACGCGATCGCCCGCTTGGATGTCATCCCGGTCATCGCTAATTTCAGCTATGTGTGCGGAGCGGGGGTAGGGACTAGCGGCTACACTGGCCTCTCCGGGAGTGGAGGAGCGATCGCCGTCGTTTCGATTCGCCGGTGGGGTCGCCGGTCGAACATCAATGGTCTGAGGGGTACTGGGTGCGACGTGATTCCTCATTCCTGGAAGGATACTTCGCACCTCAGGACTGCTCATTCCTGCTGCCCCATCTTGATAAGCCTGCGGCAAATAGAGGGTGAACGTGCTTCCCTGTCCCGAACTGCTCACCAGACGAATTTCTCCGCCCAGCAGTCGGGCAATTTCTCGACTGATTGACAAGCCCAAACCCGTACCGCCGTATTTGCGACTCGTCGTCCCATCCGCCTGCTGAAAAGCCTCGAAAATAATTCTCTGCTTATCGGGTGCAATCCCAATGCCTGTATCGCTGACGGCAAAAGCCAGAACAGTTTGGGCGCGATTTAAAATCCCCTGATCGGAACTCCAGCCGCCTGTCGCCACCTCGCCTTGCAATCGGACTGTACCCTGCTCTGTAAATTTAAATGCATTCGAGAGCAGATTTTTCAGGACTTGTTGTAACCGTTTCGAGTCGGTATACATCCCCTTGGACAGTCTTTCGTCGAATTCCACGGTAAAGGTGAGTCCTTTGTCGTGCGCCACTTGCTGGAAAGTGCGTTCCATCTGGCTGCGTAAATCTGTAAATAACATCTGGTCAACGTCCACTGACATGGTTCCAGATTCAATTTTTGCCAGATCCAGAATGTCATTAATCAGCCCCAACAAGTCGGTGCCTGCGGCATGAATGGTGCGGGTGTATTCAACTTGCTTCGGTGTCAGGTTGCCATCTGGATTATCAGAAAGTAACCTTGCCAAAATTAACAAGCTATTTAGCGGCGTCCGCAGTTCGTGGGACATATTCGCTAAGAATTCCGACTTGTACTTGGAGGTGAGTGCCAGTTGCTCGGCTTTTTCCTCTACCGACTGCCTTGCCTGTTCGATTTCCCGATTTTTGCGCTCGACTTCGCGGTTTTGCATGGCGAGTAGGCGCGATCGCTCTTCCAGTTCTTCGTTGGTTTGCTGCAACTGTTCCTGTTGATTCTTGAGCAGTTCCTCGGATGCCTGGAGTGATTTCGCTTGTTGTTCCAGTCGCTTGTTGGTTTCTGTGAGTTCTTTTTGCTGGGTTTGCAGTTCTTCTGCTAGTGCGGTGGACTGTTTGAGCAACTCTTCGGTACGCATCGAAGCGGCGATCGTGTTCAGAACTATGGCAATGCTTTCGGTGAGTTGATCGAAGAAGGTGAGGTGAATCTCGCTAAATCGGCGGAAAGACGCCAGTTCAATCACTGCCGTTACCTGTCCCTCAAATAGAACGGGTAAGACGACGGCATTGATTGGGGTGGATTCCCCTAAGCCAGAGCTGATCTTGATATAGTTGTCCGGTACCTCGGTAAGCAGAATTCGTTCTTTTTCCAGGGCGCATTGTCCCACCAAGCCTTCACCCAAATGAAAATGGTTCGCCAAATGCTTGCGCTCTCGGTAGGCATAGGTACTCAGCAGCTTCAAGAACGGCTGATGTTGTTCGCCGCTTTCCATCAGGTAGAAGACACCGTGTTGTGCGGATACCAGGGGAGCAAGTTCGGACAAGATGAGTTTAGAAACAGTCTCCAAATCTCGCTGTCCCTGTAGCATCCGGGTAAACTTGGCGAGGTTGGTTTTTAACCAGTCTTGCTCGGTATTTTTCTGGGTTGTTTCCCGCAGATTGGCAATCATCTGGTTGATGTTGTCTTTGAGGATGGCGACTTCGCCTTGTGCGGCGACGGAAATCGACCGGGTGAGGTCGCCTCTGGTGACTGCGATCGCTACTTCTGCGATCGCTCTTACCTGGGTAGTTAAATTCGCCGCCAGTTCGTTTACGTTATCTGTCAGCGCCCTCCAAGTGCCAGCAGCACCAGGCACCTTCGCCTGTCCCCCCAACTTTCCTTCAATTCCCACCTCCCGCGCCACGGTGGTGACTTGATCGGCAAACGTTGCCAGCGTATCGATCATCTCGTTGATCGTATCGGCTAAGGTTTCAATTTCTCCCTTCGCCTCCAGCATCAGTTTTCGCTTCAAGTCGCCATTGGCAACTGCCGTCACCACTTTGGCAATGCCTCGCACTTGCGCGGTTAAGTTCCCTGCCATTGAGTTCACGTTGTCGGTCAAATCCTTCCAGGTTCCGGCAACGCCGCGCACCTCCGCTTGACCGCCCAATTTGCCTTCTGTGCCCACTTCTCGCGCCACCCGCGTCACTTCCGAGGCGAAGGACGAAAGCTGATCTACCATCACGTTGATCGTGTCTTTGAGATCCAAAATCTCGCCTTTGACATCGACGGTGATTTTCTTGGAAAGGTCGCCATTTGCCACCGCCTTCGTGACTTCAGCGATGTTCCGCACTTGTGCTGTCAGATTTCCCGCCATCAAGTTGACGTTATCGGTCAAATCTTTCCAGGTTCCGGCAACTCCTCGGACATAAGCTTGCACGCCCAGTTTTCCTTCCGTTCCCACCTCTCTCGCCACCCGCGTCACTTCCGAGGCAAAGGAGTTGAGCTGATCCACCATCGTGTTGATCGTGTTTTTTAGCTCTAAAATCTCGCCCTTGACATCGACGGTAATTTTCTTGGATAAGTCGCCATTTGCCACCGCCGTCGTCACTTCCGCGATGTTCCGCACCTGCGCGGTCAAGCTTCCTGCCATGAAGTTCACCGAATCGGTCAAGTCCTTCCAGGTTCCGGCAACGCCCTTCACCTCCGCCTGTACGCCCAGTTTGCCTTCCGTTCCTACCTCTCGCGCCACCCGCGTCACTTCCGAGGCAAAGGAGTTGAGCTGATCCACCATCGTGTTGACGGTGTTTTTCAGCTCTAAAATTTCACCTTTAACATCGACGGTAATTTTCTTGGATAAGTCGCCATTCGCCACCGCCGTCGTCACGGCGGCAATGTTCCGCACCTGTGCCGTTAAGCTTCCTGCCATAAAGTTCACCGAATCGGTGAGATCCTTCCAGGTTCCGGCAACCCCTCGCACATCTGCTTGCACGCCCAGTTTCCCTTCCGAACCCACCTCTCGCGCCACCCGCGTTACTTCTGAGGCGAAGGACGAAAGCTGATCCACCATGATATTAATCGTGTTTTTCAGCTCTAAAATTTCGCCTTTAACTTGGACGGTAATTTTCTTGGACAAGTCGCCATTAGCGATCGCAGTTGCCACTTCCGCAATGTTTCGCACTTGTTCGGTGAGGTTCCCCGCCATCGAGTTCACCGAGTCGGTCAAGTCCTTCCAGGTTCCGGCAACTCCTCGCACTTCTGCTTGCACGCCCAGTTTCCCTTCCGAACCCACCTCTCGCGCCACCCGCGTTACTTCTGAGGCGAAGGACGAAAGCTGATCCACCATGATATTAATCGTGTTTTTCAGCTCTAAAATTTCGCCTTTGACATCGACGGTAATTTTCTTGGACAAGTCGCCATTTGCTACCGCCGTCGTTACTTCCGCGATGTTCCGCACCTGCGCCGTCAGATTCCCCGCCATCGAGTTCACCGAGTCGGTCAAGTCCTTCCAGGTTCCGGCAACGCCGCGCACCTCTGCTTGTACGCCCAGTTTTCCTTCGGTTCCCACCTCTCGCGCCACCCGCGTCACTTCCGAGGCAAAGGAGTTCAACTGATCCACCATCGTGTTGACGGTGTTTTTTAGCTCTAAAATCTCCCCTTTAACATCGACAGTAATTTTCTTAGAAAGGTCGCCGTTCGCAACTGCCGTCGTTACTTCCGCGATGTTCCGCACCTGCGCGGTCAAAGAACCCGCCATGAAGTTCACCGAATCGGTCAAGTCCTTCCAGGTTCCGGCAACGCCGCGCACCTCCGCCTGACCGCCCAGCTTTCCATCTGCGCCTACCTCTCGCGCCACCCGCGTCACTTCCGAGGCGAAGGAAGAAAGCTGATCCACCATGATGTTGACGGTGTTTTTCAGCTCTAAAATTTCCCCTTTGACATCGACGGTAATTTTTTTAGAAAGGTCGCCATTTGCTACCGCCGTCGTTACTTCGGCGATGTTCCGCACCTGCGCTGTCAAGTTCCCCGCCATCAAGTTCACCGAATCGGTCAAATCCTTCCAGGTTCCGGCAACTCCACCGACTTCTGCCTGTACGCCCAGTTTGCCTTCCGTACCCACCTCACGCGCCACCCGCGTTACTTCCGAGGCGAAGGAGTTCAACTGATCCACCATCGTGTTGACGGTGTTTTTTAGCTCTAAAATTTCCCCGCGCACATCGACGGTAATTTTCTTGGAAAGGTCGCCATTCGCCACCGCCGTCGTCACTTCCGCAATGTTCCGCACCTGGGAGGTTAAAGAACCCGCCATAAAGTTCACCGAATCGGTCAGATCCTTCCAAGTTCCTGCTACTCCCTTGACTTCTGCCTGACCGCCCAACTTCCCATCTGCACCTACTTCTCGGGCAACTCGCGTTACTTCCGAGGCAAACGAGTTCAGCTGATCCACCATCACGTTGATGGTGTCCTTCAAATCTAAAATTTCGCCTTTGACATCGACAGTGATTTTCTTAGAAAGGTCGCCATTTGCTACCGCCGTCGTTACTTCCGCAATGTTCCGCACCTGTGCTGTCAAGTTCCCCGCCATCAAGTTCACCGAATCGGTGAGATCCTTCCAGGTTCCTGCTACTCCCTTCACTTCTGCCTGACCGCCAAGTTTACCTTCCGTACCCACTTCTCGCGCCACCCGCGTTACTTCCGAGGCAAACGAGTTTAGCTGATCCACCATGACGTTGACGGTGTTTTTCAGCTCTAAAATTTCGCCCTTGACATCGACGGTGATTTTCTTAGAAAGGTCGCCATTTGCCACCGCTGTGGTCACTTCGGCGATGTTCCGCACTTGAGCGGTCAAATTTCCTGCCATCAAGTTGACGTTATCGGTTAAATCCTTCCAGGTGCCTGCAACGCCCTTCACTTCTGCTTGCACGCCCAGCTTGCCTTCCGTGCCCACTTCACGGGCAACCCGCGTTACTTCCGAGGCAAAGGAGGAAAGCTGATCCACCATCGTGTTGACGACCTGTGCGGTTTGGAGAAATTCCCCTTGCAAGGGTCTACCTTCAATCTCCGGCGCGATTCTCTGGGATAGGTCACCATTGGCAACCGCCCGGATCACGCGAGCGGTTTCAGCGGTGGGTTGAACTAAATCTGTAATCAGGGTATTGACAGAATCTACACTAGCTGACCAAGAACCACCTGCCGTTCCAATCGAAGCCCGCTGGGCGATTTTGCCTTCTTTCCCAACAACCGTGCTGATCCGTTCTAGCTCATTCGCCATCCTCTCATTCATCTCAATGATGTCGTTGAGCGTATCGGCAATTTTCCCAGCCATGCCAGTCTGGTCAATCGGCATACGGACAGAAAAGTTACCTTTTTTAACAGCTACGAGCGTTCTCAGGAGCTGTTTGGCATCGAGATTATCGGTATCGGCGGTTGCCTGTGCAGTTGGCATAGCTTTATCCTTCGAGGATGGTTACTTTTTGTCGCAGCCTGAGTAACTGGTTCAAAATTCTGTCATATCAATGATGATTCTGACGCACTGCGACCCTTGTTGAATACTTTTGGGCGACTCAAACGTGTTAATTTCTCGTTACAAGACGCAGGCTGAGCATTGCTACTTATCTTTACAACAGCCGCGTTCTCGCTAACCAGTAGAAGTCCTTAAGGGTTTTCTTGAGAAGCTAAGGGATTCCCAAAAAATCACCTTCTCTCGGCTGATGGTGGCTCTAGCCTGCAAGTAAGGATGCCGTTGAAAACGCTTTTTGAGCATTGTGGCGGTATTTCGACAGGATTTAAGCAATAGACTTCACGAATATGGTTGTGGCTAGCCAGAGGTCGCTTGGCGACTCCTAGCGAGGAGAAACTTGTGTCTGCGTAGTCGGTCTAAGCAATTGTTTTGAGGCTGCGTAGATGCTTATTTTCGGAGACTTGTTTGAGTTTATGAGTACAGGGTCGCTGTGTCAGTCATTAATATATCAAGAATCAGTTGGGTTGAGGGATAGATACACGCGGGAGAGGAGAGAGGATGCGATCGCATCCTCATTTTCTTCCCAAGCCGCGTAGCTCAGAAATGAAGACAATTTTGTAGTAGCACCTCGTGTAGGTGCTACTACAAAATTTCAATTGTCAGCAACGCTAAACTTTGAACATGAACTTTGAGCATGAACTCTATTCGTGTTCTACCACGAATATATTGGCGTAGAGGTTTGCCAATATCTGCTTTCCCTCTTGCGTCAGCTCTAAGTAGCGCAATCCATCCTGGATGTAAGGATAAACGACATTCCAGTAAAACTTCGGGTAGTTTCTCCGCAAATCTCCGGGAGTTTTGTAGCCTAAGGTTTTATTTATCCCCGTTTCTTCAAATTCATAGAACAATCCACTAATTTTTTGCAAGTAGCGCGGATCGCTAAGTTGACCAATTAAATCGGCGGCGCGAATTAAGCCGGGAAAGTTATTAGTATCTTGATGATCTTCATCTGCTGGCACGGGAAAACGAGTTAACTCGATATTGCTCTTGATCGTTTCTGTATCTATTAGTTGGTGACCGCCAAAACGCTCCTCAATAAACAGTTTTCCGCGATCTACATGGTAAGGTGTAAGGCTGGCATCGGTTAAGCCGGTCGGCAGCGAAATGAGCAAGTTGTCGATACCTGTGGCATACACTCTTTCACCGGGTCGGTCTTGCAGGCAAACTCCCTTCACGTAGCCGATATCATGGCACAACAAAGAAATGATGCAGTGCAACCAATCTTCGCAATAAACTCCGCCAAAGCGGATATGTTTGCCCCGCAGAATTGCCTGTCCCACTAAGGTGACAAAGATGGTGTGTTCGACGTTGTGATAAAGGGCGTCGCTGTTAGCGATATTTTCCAGAGCCATATTTCCAGCCCAAACGATGATATCGGGGTAGTCTGGTTTAAAACCGCCGTAAGTGCGGCAGTAGCCAGCCCGCAGGCGTTCAACGAAGGTATCAATCATCACCATTGTGGGATTAAACATCTCTAGTCCCCTGATAAAATTGAGAGCGCAGTTAGAAAATTCAACTACCGGAAATCAATTGTTATAAATTGATTAAAATTTCGCGAGATATACTTATTGGTTTAAACACACTCTTCTAAGATGTTTATTTTTTATTCATTTCCTAAATTAAAACACGCCTACTTGCTACTTATATCAGTAGTTTTACTTACATTTCCGCAGAGCGCAACCAGGAAAGCTCAGAAGTTTTGAGTGTTTTTTCAGGCTGTAGCAAAACTGAAGAAGCTAGAGTCTTCAGTTTCCCTCACCCCTGTTACACATCAGACCTGATTAGCTCAGGAAACCCCAGGAAAGTTCAGGAAATATCCACTTTTTCCTCGGTTATCTGCTAGAAATTGTTTTTGCTTGCACATTCCCAGGGTTTCTCAAGATGGTGTAATACCATTTCACTAATTGCCTGCAACAGAGCCGACAAATTCATGCGATGGGAGCGCCGCTACTCTAGTAATAGGGGGGACAAAGAGAAAATCGCCAGTGTAGCGTTAGTAAAGTGAATTGGTGTAAGAAGATTGAAAGCGGGAGAGGCTGACGCTTTTTTTGCTAAACGGCTACCTCCCTCAATAGCCAAGACAGCCCAAAAAGAGCGTGACGCTTTAGCCTCAGCCATAGGGATTTCCTGGTAGAGCTTGGGAAGAAGGAGTCGTTGGCTCAGCGGGGTTTTGTCCGCTTCATTGCCATTTACGGGCTGTGGCAGCTACATTTTTATAATATGAAGTAATCCTAGGCTTACTGTTTGGTTGAATTCATAAAAAATTATTAAATATACGCAACGTGCAATTTTAAATTAGTCTTTGACCCCCTCAGTTCCTATTTTAAGAGAAAGAACGGTCAAGATTTTTATTGACGGGAACTGGGAGTGCTATATAAATATAATCAAGCAATATCCCCAAAGGAACCTTGCTATTTGGAATCAGCTAGTAAAATTTACTAAATGTTAAATATAACAATCTATTTGATTTGTAATCTATTTTTTTACGAACCGCTAAAGACGCACTAGCGTTAGTGAAGCCATGCGTTCTCTTCGCTATAGGACAAGGGAGAAAGATAAAGAAGAGGATTTCACGAATTACTTAGAATTCCTATACATGAAACAGCACTTTCAAGGAAATATGGAAATTAACGAAGCATTAATATTGGTAGATAATTTAATTTTTCTTCAAACAGGAAAACACTTGAACGATCTTGAAAGAGAAGTGTTTATAGGATCTTGGGAAGGAAAGACCTATGAAGACATTTATCCTTTAAATCCTCAATACGTAGAAAAAGATGTTGGCTATAAATTATGGAAGAAGCTTTCGACTGTTTTGGGAGAAAGAGTTAGCAAAAAGAATTTCAAAGGAGCAATAGAACGCGCCCAGAAGCAGGAGTCAGACTCAGCAGAAATGCCACCGCTCATGAACCAGAACCCTTCCCAAAAAGGGGCAGAGATACTTAAGAGAATTTTTATCTCGCACCGCGCACAGGAGCCAGATAGGGGACTGGCAACTCAATTCTACGAAACCCTGAATGCTTCTGGATACATAGCCTTTATGGCGAGTGTAGGGGCACCTACAAGGGATGTCGAGAAAGGCGATCGCCAGGGAGATTCCTACGAAAAAATAGGATTTTCAGAGCCGCCTCTACTTTCTCAAATTGATACAGAATTGCAGCAATGCGACTACTTTTTGCTGCTACGGTAATGTTCTAGACGTGTGGCTCGATAGTTAAATTAACAAGCCAAACTCATAGCGATTGATGAACAGTCCAATCACCACATCATGTAGCCAAATGGACTTGGAAAAACAAATCGTCTTGCGAGTGA
>NZ_JBYCCT010000031.1:0-16027 GCF_057473865.1 Coleofasciculus sp. H7-1 | reverse complement strand
TTGAATAACTAATCCATCCTTCTCCTGGTTTTCCATTACTTATTCAGCAAGCCCTACATATAGCGTTTTTTCGGGTTCAATCCCCCTGTGGTTGCCCTTACTATGTGGTGATGTGCGGCGAGTCCTGTTAGGGTGAAGGAGTGGTAGTTTCAGCCGATTCAGGTGAGGGAATGGGGGTTGCAGACGGTGACGGTGAGGGAGATGCGGGAGGGTTTTCTACGCCGATATCAAGTTGATAATCAACGGGCTGGGAAGCTTCGGAAACAACGATGAATTCGTAGTAGCCTGATTGAGGCAGCGTTCCCGACCAAGTTTTTTCGGTTGAGTCTTCGAGGATTGGCGGAAGCGTGCTGGTTGGGGGATAAAGGGAAAGCCGCAGTTTTGAACTACCGCTAAAGTTAAGTGCCAATAATTGATCTGCGCCAAAGTTGCCGATGTAGGCTTTTCCTTCGCCTGGTTGGAGGGTGCCGCTGACTCGTTTGCCCACAGCCCCCGGAGCAAAGCGAATCGTTTCCAGCGCGTCTTTAGATTGCACTGCTTTGACTTTCTCCCCAGCGATCGCGTGCCAGATTTGACCTATCGGCTGATTCAGAAAATCTTTGCCCCGCTGTTCTGGAAATATCTGGAAAAATGCCACATCTGCGAGATCGTAGAGACCGCGACTGCTCAGCCGTAGCTGGTTGACTTGCCCCTTCCAGCGATCGCGATCCGCCGCACCATAGCTTCCCAAACGCTGTCTCGCTGCGCCCGGTAATTTCGCCTGCTCTAGCTTATCGAGCAATTCAGTAGCTGTCTTGTCCCATTGCTCTCGCAATTGCTCATTTTCTGAGCCATTGCCCAGCGTGCGTCCCCGTTGATTGGGGTTCTGAGTCCAGAAAGCTTCATTCACCCAGTTGACATAGAAATTATAGTTAACGCCGAGACTCTGACGGCGATCGCGCAGCTGTTGCTTGCGTGCCTGTTCCGCAGGTGAGAACTGCGCCGAAGGATTTTCTTGATCGACTGGCGGCGAAGAACTGGGTGAGGGTGTGGCGTCGGAGGTTTCTTCCCCCGACTTTGACAGGGATTCTATCCACAGATTGCCCGCCCACCAGCCGATTCCAGTAGCACCCGTAATCAGCAGCGACACGGCCAAAGTTTTCCCCACTAAGCCGAGAAATGGAGATTGAGGTTTGGGGGTTGAGGTTTGCCGGTTGGGCGTTGGCGGCGCTAATGGATTAGGAGTTGGAATTGGCTGTGGTGAGTTGGCGATTGGCTGGGGTGGATGGGGAATTGGGGCACGAGCAACCACCATTGTCGGTGGCATCGGGGGCTTGGTGGGCGGCTGAGTGGGAGGAACGGGTGCTGTAGGTGGGTGGGCAGATGAGAGGCTCTGTAGTACGGCGCTGGCCGATTGATAGCGATCGCCCGGTCGTCGTGAAAGCATTTTATCCAATACTGCCCCCAGTGCGGGACTAAGGTTCACCTCCCGCCGCCAGTTCCACGAAAGCGTTCCGCCGTCGATTAGCTCTTGCGGCTGTTTACCAGTGAGCAGCACCAACATCGTTGCTGCCAAAGCATATAAATCGCTATGGGGAAACACAATTCCCCGTTGCATCTGCTCATCAGGGGCGTATCCGGGCTTTCCTAATCGAGTATGGATGGTCGCTGTTTCCATCCCTGGTGTTTCGCTAAATTCCGATTCCACCGTGGCTGCGACTTCCTTGACGCCGCCAAAGTCAATCAAAATGGGCAGTTGGTCAGAAGCTCGCAAAATCATGTTATCTGGGGCAATATCGCGGTGAATGACCCCCAGCGAATGGATATATTCTAGAACCGGTAAAATTTGCAGTAGGATCTGTCGTACCTCCGCCTCGCTAAACCGCGATCGCTGAAATTTCCGAGTATCGAGGAAAGCGCGATAGGTTTGACCTTCCACATAGTCTTGTACTAAAAAGAGGCGTCCGTTGCCTTGCTGGTTTACCCGAAATAACTCTCGAAAGTTGGGAATTTGCGGGTGTTTCAGCTTGTAAAGGACACCGGCTTCCCGCTCAAACAGTTCGGAAGCTTTCTGCAAAGCGTAAGTGCCTTGCACCTTGGGGGCAAATTCCTTTAAAACACAGGGTTCGTTGAAGCGGTTGAGGTCTTCAGCCAAATAGGTGCGTCCAAAGCCACCATGTCCCAGTTCGCGCACAATTCGATAGCGATCGCCTAGCGTCATCCCCGGCAAAATACTATTACTCACCACTGAAGGCAGCGGTTCGCCACAATGCTGGCAAAAGCGACCATCGATGGGATTCTCGTGTCCTTTGGTGCAATAGAGGGGCATGATTAACCTGGGGCAATTCTGTGGAAGATCCAGTAACGGTATAACAAATTGACCGAGATTGTACCAAGTGATGCGATCGATGAAAGCGATTGAAAGCGATCGCTTTCCCTACGTTAGCCCGATCTTAATAACAAAATTGAGACAGAGGACAATGCTGGAAGAACAACGTCAACGGGTACTCACAGCTTTTCAAGCGTTCCTGAATACTCCCCTCCAGTGGCGGCTGCAACAGTATCGCAGCACCTCCCCAGAAGCCGCTACGATGCAATTATTTCACGAGGTTGCTACGACTGTCCCCGCCTACCAAGCTTTTGTGCAGGAACAGGCTATCGATCCGGATTCGATACAAACTTTTGAGGATTTCCAAAAACTTCCCTTCATTACCAAAGAAAATTACCTGTTGCGTCACTCACTTGCAGACTTGTGCCGCAATGGACAATTAGAAGCGTGCGATACGATTGCTGTTTCTTCCGGTTCAACAGGAAAGCCGACATTTTGGCCTCGTTTCCTGACGGATGAACTGCAAATAGCCATTCGCTTTGAACAGATATTTCATGATAGTTTTCAGGCTGACACCCGCCGCACCTTGGCTGTCATCTGCTTTACCTTGGGGACTTGGGTTGGTGGAATGTACACAGCGAACTGCTGTCGCTATCTAGCCAGTAAAGGATACCCCATTACTGTGATTACTCCCGGCAATCACAAAGAAGAGATATTTCGAGTGGTGCAAGAACTGGGTTCTGCATTTGAGCAAGTCGTGCTGTTGGGATATCCGCCATTTTTGAAGGATGTAATTGATAGTGGCATGGCGCGGGGTGTAGAGTGGCAGCGATATCACATCAAAATGGTCTTTGCGGGAGAAGTCTTCAGCGAAGAATGGCGCAATCTTGTCGGAGAAAGAGTCGGTTCTCAAAATCCTTGCTATGACTCAGCTTCGCTCTATGGGACAGCCGATGCAGGCGTCTTAGGTAACGAAACCCCCCTGAGTATCCGCATCCGGCGGTTTCTGGCAGAATATCCAGATGCTGCTAAGGCACTGTTTGGAGAATCTCGCTTGCCAACACTGGTACAGTATGACCCACTGAGTCGCTTTTTTGAGGTTCACGAGGGCACATTGCTGTTTTCAGGCGATAACGGGATTCCGCTGATCCGCTATCATATCTCCGATACGGGGGGCTTAATTTCTTACGATGCGATGCTCCAGTTTTTAGCAGAATGGGAATTCGATCCAGTAGCGGCGTTGCAAGGTGAAAGTACCATCACTCACCCCCAAACTTCCAGCTTAGGGCTACCAGAACTAAATCCGGCGGCGCGAGCTACAGAAAGAGGAATTCCTCCCTTACCGTTCGTTTATGTGTTTGGACGGTCTAATTTCACGGTTTCCTATTTCGGCGCAAATATTTACCCCGAAAATGTGACGGTGGGGTTAGAACAACCCACGATTAGAGAGTGGGTGACGGGGAAGTTTGTCATGCAAGTTCAGGAAGATGCAGATAAAAACCGCTTCTTGTCGGTTGTTGTGGAGTTAGCGCCAGAAGTGCAAGAAAGTGAAGATAAGCAGGAAGCGATCGCATCTTCCATTCTTTCCCAGCTACTACGCCTCAACAGCGAGTTTGCCAACTACGTCCCCCCACCATACCAAATGCCGCAAGTTACCTTAACTCCAAGCGGCGATCCAGAATATTTTCCCATTGGAGTGAAGCATCGCTACACCCGCAAATAATTTCTACAATTGCGTGCCTAATTCGTGCATTGCATGGATAATCGGTTTCAAACTTTCCCCTAAAGGCGTCAAAGAATATTCCACTTTCGGGGGAATCTGCGGATAAACCTGGCGATGGATAATTCCGTCTTCTTCCATCTCTCTCAGTTGCTGCGTCAGCATCTTTTGAGTGATTCCCTCCAATCCTCTTTGCAGTTCCCCAAATCGTTTAACTCCTGACCATAGTTCTCCCACAATCAAAAGCTTCCAGCGTCCGCTAATTGCTTTTAAGGTAGTTTCTGCCGGACAGGTCTTCCTTTCAAGATTCTCGCTTTTGGCTTCCATAGTATCTTTTTGGGTACTATCTTACTTTAAAGTGCATACTTTACATTTTATAGTTACATTTTTTAAACTATACATATACAAAAACAACTCCCAAAAAGAAACAAAGGAGAACAAAAATGATTGAACCAATTATTGTAGATAAAAAACCTATCGTTCTGGCGCTTGAACCGGGTACTTACTTTTGGTGCAGTTGCGGTCAATCTCAAAATCAACCTTACTGCGATGGTTCCCATCAAGGCACCGAATTTACACCTGTAAAGTTCGCACTGGAAGAGAAAAAACAGGTAGCATTATGCCAGTGTAAATACACCAGTAATTCACCGTTTTGTGATGGTTCGCACAGTAAAATTTAGCATTCTTCATGCTGGAAGGCATAGCCTATCTAAACAAAGTTTACTTGCACAAATTAGCAACTTCTCCCATCTTCTTAGCCTGCGTAAGCATACGAGATAAATCGCATCTCTAAAAATTGGGTAACTCCAGGCTTTATCTAGCAGAAATTTAAGTTAAATAGGAGAGAAAAATGATTGCAATTCGGAAAGCAGAAGAACGCGGACACGCTAATCATGGTTGGCTCAATTCTTATCATTCATTCTCCTTTGCCAACTATTACGATTCCCAGCATATGGGATTTAAAAGTCTGCGCGTAATTAACGAAGACAGAGTGCAAGCGAACCAAGGCTTCGGGGCACATTCTCATCGAGATATGGAAATCATTTCCTACGTGCTAGAAGGTGCTTTAGAGCATAAAGATAGCATGGGAACCAGTTCCATAATCCGTCCGGGCGAAGTGCAAATCATGAGCGCTGGTACAGGAGTTACTCACAGCGAATATAACCATTCTAAAACTGACTCAGTGCATTTTCTGCAAATTTGGATTATGCCAAATCAAAAAGGATTAGAACCTGGATATGAGCAGAAAATGTATTCGCCTGAGGAAAAACACGGCAATCTCCGTTTGATTGTTTCTCAAGATGGTCGGGATGGTTCTGTTACTATCCATCAAGATGCCAATATTTACGCAACTTTGCTTGATGCTGGACAGCAGGTTGATTATCAAATCAAACCTAACCGTCATGCTTGGCTGCAAGTTATCAAAGGCGATATCAGTTTGAATGGTAAGTTATTGGTTTCTGGAGATGGCGCTGCAATGAGTGATGAAAACAAGATTGTTATAGAAGCCAAAAATAACACAGAATTTCTGTTGTTTGATTTGGCATAATAGCCGAGGTTTTAAATTTGGTTGAGGCGAAGAAAATGATTTCGGTCATGGATCTTAATCATACGGTTCTTTACGTGCCATAAGTCGAGCGATCGCTTTATTTCTACAACTCAGTTTTTGGGTTTGAAAAAGTCGTTCGTCTACAGGGGAGAATGGTATGATTACGGGCAAAAGCAAACTAGCAATGCAGATTACTCAATGTCTCCATGCAGCCATTCTCGTTTCTGACTTGGAACGAGCCGAGCAATTTTACGGTAACGTGTTGGGATTATCTAAGGTGGATAGAGTGCTGAAATTTCCCGGCGCGTGGTATCAAGTCGGCGAGTTTCAAATTCACCTGATTGTTGCCGACTCTATACCATCAGATTTAGTAAATTCCGAGAAATTGGGTCGGAATCGCCATTTAGCCTTCTTAGTAGCCAACTTAGACGCTGCTAAGGAGCATCTTGTGGCTCACAACTACCCCGTACAAATGAGCGCTTCTGGTCGCGCTGCACTGTTTACTCAAGATCCTGATGGAAACATCATTGAGCTAGGTGAGTGAGCTGTCAGCCATGAATCCTATACGAGCGCTTTTGACAACGAAGTGCGATCGCTATCTCAGATTCTGATAAAGATCGCCTCTATAATTCTATGCGGCTAACGTTTTTCTCCTCAATAAAATTATGGTTCAGATAATCCAAGCCAATAAAGTAACTCTCGGATACTTAGAAGACAAATTTCACTTACAACTTGCTGCCAACGACCATTTTTTTACAGAATGGGTAATAAACTTACCAGCACTTTCCGATTTAGAAAAACAAGCTTTAGACCGAATTAAAAGCAACTATCTCCACTTAACTAAGCGCCGCCCGATGATAGAAAGCATCGTCAAAATGGTAGTGTTATCTCCGCTGCTGGAATTAGCGGGTTTTTATCAGCCTCCCTTTGAAATTGACGGAGAACCAGGAGTAGAAATCTCTGTTGAGGACGAAGAAGAAGTCGTCAAGGGAGAGATTGATGTTCTGGTGTTGCACAACCAATTGTGGGTACTCGTCATCGAATCTAAAATTGGCGTTTCAATTGAAGTGGGGATACCGCAGGCTCTCGCTTATATGTTGGGCAATCTCCATCCTGACAAACCCATTTTTGGATTAATCACAAATGGCAGTCACTTCATCTTCCTAAAACTGGTTCAGGATACCAGACAAGATGCCTATTCCGCTCAATACGCGATGTCAGATGAGTTTTCGCTCCTCAAACGCGAAAATGACTTGTATCGTGTCCTGAGCATTTTAAAGGGTCTTGGTGGATTAATTATGCAATGAAAATTATTGCATATTCCTACACTGACCCGTTGCTTGAAGCTGCGCCCGATCCCTTGATTTGGGGTTGGGAAATAGATGGCCTTTATCAAGATTTGGGGGGGCGTCAACAACTGCGGCAGCTGTTAGAAGACTGTAAAGAAGAACCCGCTAATTATTTATTAATCAGACGACTGGCAGAACTGGGAGACTCGGTGGAGGAAGTATGCGATCGCATCTTTGATCTCGAATCCCTCGGCATTCAAATTATTACCACTGAGTCAGGCGCGTATCATCAGACACCCCTCCAACTCCTGCAAGAAATTCAGAGTCGGCAGCGCCGCCGTCGCATCCGCCAAGGACACGCAGAGCGGCGGCTCAAAGCGTCGCCAGCGCCTGGAAAAGCCCCTTACGGCTACCGACGAGGCAAAGATCGCTACATCCTAGACCGCAGCGCCGCGCCGGTAGTCAAAGATTTTTTTGAACAATTTCTGCTGTATGGTTCTTTACGCGGTGCAGTTCGGTATCTAGAAAAGAAATACGGCAAGAAAATTTCTGTGTCTACTGGGCACCGCTGGCTGACTAACCCAGTCTATCGGGGTGACACTGGGTATCAAAATGGTCAGGTTCTTTCCGATACCCATGCTGCCATCGTATCCAGGGAAGAAGCCGCGCAAATTGACCGCCTGCTGCGCCGCAACCGCCGTCTGCCGCCTCGCACCGCCAGTGCGAATCGTTCTCTAGCTGGGTTAGTTGTTTGTGGGGAGTGCCAGTCGCCAATGACGATTACCCGCGTCACAGCCTCTCGCAAACAGGGAGAATATCTGTATCTGCGCCCAACTAAGTGCTTTAAACAGCCCAAATGTCGGGCTATTTCTTATCAGGAAGTGTTGGAACAAACGATTGAGAGAATCTGCCAAGATTTACCCCGTGCAGTAGCGGCAATGAATGTTCCCAATATAGATGGAATTAAGGGCACCATTACCAATGAAATTGTCGCCAAGCAAGATATCTTAGCTCAGTTGCCGACGCTTACAGATAATGGCATTCTGGATTCAGAAACTGCCCAGTTACGCGCCTACAAACTACGCACAGAAATCTCTCAATTGCAATCGCGGATGGCGAGTCTGCCGCCAGTGGATTTACAAGCGATCGCGCAGGCTGTATCTATCTCACAATTTTGGCTAGATTTGTCAGAATCAGAGCGACGATTCTACTTTCGAGAATTCATTCGCCAGATTGAAATTACCCGCCAGGATTCATCTTGGGAGATTAAGCTAGTTTTTATCTTTTAGCGATTAACGATAAAATGCTGTTAGCTCTTAACACCGCAACGCTTACGCTAACAGAGTAAAGTCGGCGTTACACTTGGCACGGTGGTGATGCTAAATAAGCCGATAGATGATAAAAAAAATTTCCGTATGACTCTCACTACTGGTATAAATTTTATAATTCGGAACGAAACTAGCTTCTGACTGCTGTAAAACTGGGTTTCAACTCTGCGAGTGTTTCCAACTCTGAGGATTGTCCTACAGGATTAGGGCAGGCATGGCGAGAGTCTTCCCAAGTCACTTTAACAGGACTTACGCAAAAACTCTCTCAAACTCTGATTCCTTCGTGTCTAAAGCGAAGAGAGCGCTTTGCAACGCTTAAGCGGTTCATTTTTCCGTTACTGGCGCGTAAGTCGTATTTAAGATAGAAAATCCGGCTTTACTCTATAGATTTATGCAAACTTTATTAGTACATGGAAACTTACCTTGTGATTTTAGTCAGATGATTGAGTGAGATAAATCGCAGGTAATGAAGTTGGATTGCCGCTAAATACCACGGGCTTGGTTAAATATGGATCGTCAAACTTTTGCGTGGGGTCGTTCAAAAAACAAGATTGGAGGAGCTGACAGATGGGTGGAAAGGCTGTGGGTCTTAGGGTTATTCCTAGCGGCTATACTGCTATTTGGAATAAATCTGGGCGTACTGCCTTTACGAGATTGGGATGAGGGAACGGTTGCTCAGGTTGCTCGTGAGATTTGGCAGGCAAAGTTTGATTCTTTGAGATGGCTGTACCCGACGTTGGGAGGTACGGAGTATCTAAATAAACCGCCTCTAATGCATCTGCTGGTTGCTGGTGCCTACGCAATTGGCGGTGTGAATGAGTGGACAACGCGCCTACCTGGGGCGCTGCTGAGTGCCGCTTGTGTGCCGCTTTTGTATAGCATTGGTCGGGAACTATTCCGGCGACGCCTTCCCGCTCTTTTCTCGGCTTTAATTTACTTGACGCTACTGCCCGTTGTGCGTCATGGGCGTCTGGCGATGCTGGATGGGGCAGTGCTGTGCTTTTTCCTGTTGATGATGTGGTGCGTGTTGCGATCGCGCCGAGACTTGCGCTACGCTCTGGGTGCCGGTGTGGGGTTTGGGTTGATTTGCCTTACCAAAGGCATGATGGGATTATTGCTTTTAAACATCGCTCTGGTGTTTTTAGCTTGGGATACTCCCAGACTGTTGACTTCCCTCTATTTCTGGATTGGTTTGCTCTTGGGCAGTGTGCCGGTTGCCGCTTGGTATGGTGCCCAACTCCTCCACTACGGGCAGACCTTCGTGAATACCGGCATCTTCAGTCAATCCTTGCAGCGGATTTGGACACCCGTCGAGAATCACGCGGGTCCCCCCTGGTACTATCTATTGGAAATCTTAAAGTACGGATGGCCCTGGTTATTCTTGTTGCCCCAAGGATTGCGCCTTGCTTGGGAAAATCGCAATATGAGCTGGGCAAAACTGGTACTGGTGTGGATTGGCGTTTATCTAGCAGCCATTTCGGTGATGGGAACCAAACTTCCCTGGTATGTGCTGCCGATTTACCCAGCAGTGGCTTTAGCGGGGGGTGCCCAGCTAGCTGAAGTTTGGAATGCGCCCAGTAGTAAATCTTATCCCCGCCCTTGGGTACCGCTTTTGACGGTCATGGGTTTACTGGCGCTAAGCGGTAGTTTTTATTTTGCCGCATTTGGCCCCCAACCGAACTGGAATTTGCAATTGGTGTTTGCATCTGCTGCTTTGACTTTACTGATAACGGCAATTTTGGTTTATCAAAAAGACCTGCAATTTATGCCGCTGCTATTTTGGGGTACGTATGTGACGCTACTGATATTCATGACATCGCCGCACTGGATTTGGGAACTCGCAGAAGCCTATCCGGTTAAACCCGTCGCCGCGATGATTAAGCGCAACACTCCCATCGGTAAGCCAATCTACACATCCTACGATCTTGCCCGTCCTTCTCTGAATTTTTATAGCGATCGCCAAGTCATCCCCGCAACAGATGCCGAACTCCAGCAACGTTGGAAAGGCGACGCTCAACCTTATTTTTTACTTGACCAACCCACCTTTAACCAGCTGAATTTAAAGCCGATGAAATCGATTAATCAGGCTGAGGGTTGGCGGCTAATTACTAAACGGGCAGCCGTCAGACAAGTGAAGAGTCAGAAGCCACAGGTCAGAGATGAGAAAGCAGGCATCAGCCAGTAAATTGTCAATAGCACAACTTTTTGCAAATATCTCTAGCGATCGCACGGAAGCCATACTGATTGGTTAAGGTTTTCCCTAAGCTCCATCTCTGTGTGGGAAGGGAGCGGAACTTTCAGCCTTTTTCCTGGTAAAAAAGGATTGAGGAGAGATTAACCGAAATGGATTGCCTTGGGAAGGCGATCGCTAAGGATAACAATTAAGCTTTCACACATTAATGTTGCACATCGCGCGAACCATAAACCAGTAAAATTCTGGATGCTCTGTTTATCCAGACTAAAAACTCAAAATTTTCCCTAATGGTTCGCCTTTTGAAGCTGATAGCCAATCGCTCGCAGCTACAATGAAAATCATGAATAAAAATTAAGCTTTTTCTCATTTTTCCTGTTAACCCTCATCAATGAACGCCACTCCATTGTCAGATGTGTTGCTGCCGGAATCATCCGCACCAACTTCCCCTGCTTCCCGTCTTACTAAAATTCTCAATCGACTCCAACCCTCACCCGAAAGCGTCGTCCTGCTGTTGGCTGTATTAATTGGCACCGGCACTGGGATGGGCGTTGTCACGTTTCACTATTTAATCGCTATCATCCACAGCTTGATGCTGGAAGGTGTGATGGGAATAATTGCGGGCTGGGGTGCCTGGACTTTAGCTTGTATTCCCATTCTGGGAGGATTAATCGTTGGTTTAATGCGCCTTGCTTGGCCTGATTTTGGCCCCAGTATCTCCTCGCTGATTGCCGCTGCCCAAGGCGTCCGAGAGTTGCTACCCCTGCGACCCGTCACCAAGATGGTAGCGGCTGCTGTTTCCCTAGGCAGTGGAGCCTCTTTAGGTCCAGAAGGGCCTAGCGTGGAAATTGGCGGCAATTTTGGAATGCTGCTCGGTCAAGTGCTGCAAGTCTCTAGAGAAAGGCAGCAGTTACTCCTGGGTGCTGGAGCAGCGGCGGGTCTAGCGGCTGGTTTTAATGCCCCGATTGCCGGTGTTTTCTTCGCCTTAGAGGTAGTCTTGGGAACCACCTTTGCCACTTCAGCCGTTAGCGTCGTGTTGCTGGCAGCAGTTGTGGCGTCTTTGATTGCTCAGATTGGTTTGGGTGCCCAGCCTGCTTTTACTCTGCCCGTCTATGAAGTCCGCAGTCCTCTAGAATTACCGCTTTATCTGGGATTGGGGGTATTAGCGAGTTTGGTGTCGCTGACCTATACCCAGTCGATTCAACTGGCTCGTCGTTTCTTTCGCGGACAGGTTGCCGGTTTTGAGTGGTTGGGAAAGGTGCCGCGATCGCTTTGTCCGGTAATAGGCGGTGCTTGTTTGGGCTTGGTTGCTTTGCAATGGCCCCAAATTCTGGGCATCGGCTACGAAACGATTGCCGCCATGCTTCAGGATGTAGATTTTTCTTTGGGGTTACTGCTCGCCCTGCTAGCGGTCAAGCTGATCGTGACGGCGATTAGTCTGGGTAGCGGTTTGGTGGGTGGTATCTTTGCTCCTGCTATGTTCCTCGGTGCTTCCTTGGGGGCAGCTTATGGAAAAATTCTGGCAGCGATGCTCTGTGCCGCACCGATTCAGATTGCCGCACCCCCTGCTTACGCGATGGTGGGAATGGCAGCAGTTCTCGCTGGCAGCGCCAGGGCACCCCTGACGGCGATTCTGTTAATGTTTGAGCTAACGCGCGACTACCGGATTGTTTTGCCGCTGATGGCAGCAGTCGGGTTGAGCATCTGGCTGGTGGAGCGCTTCCAGCCAGCGCCAACTAAAGGTCAAAATCTCCAGCAGCTGGAACTCAATGTGGAGAAAGACCAGCAACTGGAAATTTTGCAACAAATATCAGTTGCAGAAGCAATGCAGGAACCAGGTTTGATGCTGAGCGGTTCTTTATCAGTATTAGAGGCAGGTCTAGCTTTGACGAATGGCCGCTGGCGCAGCGCTTTAGTAATTGATGATGCCGAGCAGTTAATTGGCATCGTTACTTTACAGGATATTAATCGAGCCATGTCTACAGCTCGGACGCCAGTCATTGCTCCTACTGAAACAGTAGAAACAAACAACGTTATTTGCAATGTCTCTAGCAATTTAACCAGTCATCTGGCTCATCAGCCAGTTGCTGACATCTGCACGACTGAAATTCTGTATGCCAACCCTGATGAATCGGTGGCTGAAGCTTTAGACCGGATGGCAGCACGCGGTCTCCACCAGTTACCCGTCGTTGACCGCGATCGCCCCCAACAAGTGTTAGGTGTGCTGGAACAAGAGGGAATCGCTCTAGCATATAGTGTCGCTGCCACCCGCAAGACACTGCGTCGCTATCTTCCTCTCAATCCGGTACCGAAGGAGTTAAATTTATCGCTCAAGCAAACAGTTTGAAAACTTAGAGCATTGCGATCGCTCATTGGTTTGTTACCAATGAGCGATCGCTAATGACTGCTGAGTGAAACTTTAGTTTAGGATGCCTCTTCCAATTCTTCGTCTTCAGCTCCTTCTTCTCTATCCAGTTGTCGCAGATGAATGTGCTTCCGTCCCAAAGAGATTTCAAACTCATCCCCTGGGTTGAGTCCCATCTGCTTAGTGTAAGCCGAGCCAATCAGCAAATTATGGTTAGACTGGACGCTAATTCGATAGCTGGCACTGCGACCGCCTCGTCCGTTGCCACTTTGTTTGCCGTCTAACTCAATTCCTTCAGCATCAATGAGAGCATTCAGGAACTTCATCATATTCACCCGCTCTACACCGCTTTTTGTAACAGTGTAGTAACCGCAGGCTCTAGCCTTTTCTTCTTTGCTGAGGCTTTCTAGCTCTTTAACTTTCTTGACTAGCGCTTCCCCAGTTAGAGGGTCGATCTTTTTCTTTTTATTCATCAACTTGGAGCGAAAAGTAAGGAATACAGAGGGTGTACAGCGTTTTCCACTGACTGTTTCTAAGCTAATTTTAGCTTAGCTTTATATCAGCTCATAAAACTATATCACACGGATTGGGGAAAGTTAGTTCAATCTATCGATAATTTATTAAACAGCAACCTTTTTGATCAAAGTTCTTGCTTAAGCAGAAATATCTGTACCTTGCGAACAACCGATGCATCTCGATGATCGGATTTCCTCACAGCATCAACCTGAGAAAAAATGGAGGGGTACGCTGTAGGGTAGTCGTTAGTCTATCATTAGCGATCGCTTCTCAGTTGTTTTTTTCTTCCATTGACTACCGACCCGTGACCGCTGACTAATTATCCATTACCCTGAGGAATTTTTTCCAGTATGAAGCTGACAACCCGTGGACACTACAGTGTTAAAGCGCTGCTGGATTTGAGTTTACAACCTGGGTATGGACCGACTTCAGTAAAAGCGATCGCAACTCGACAAGACTTACCCGCACCCTATCTGGAAAAATTGTTGATAGAGTTGCGTCGATCCGGGTTAGTCCAATCAGTTCGAGGTGCCCAGGGGGGGTATCAACTGTCCCGCGCCCCAGCACAAATTTCCCTGGGAGAAATATTAGAAGCAGTCGGTGAAACGATTGAACCGCTGCCTCGTCATACCCCTGACGCAGAGCTTGCTGAGGATTGGGTAACATTTACACTTTGGCACCGATTGCATCAAAAACTTAAAGAAGCGTTGTACAGTATTACACTGGCAGACCTTTACTATGACGCTCGCAGCTGGCAAGCCGCCCAAGGCGAAGAAACCAGTTTTGTTGTATAGAAACTGTCAGCGCTCTGGCAGCTTTGGTGTTGTGAATTTCCAAGATTTATTTGCCGCAGTCCGTGCTTCGCACCGTTTCGCTAACAGTCCTCATCTCTCAGTCCTATCATTAGCGATCGCTTCCCTTTTTGATTACATCATCGGCGATCCGTGGGGTTGGCCTCACCCAGTACGAGTCATGGGCGGGCTAATTTCTCGCTACACCCAGATAACTTTCCAACTATTTAATCATCCTCTCACACTCCGATGGGCTGGAGTAATTTTAGGAATTGGACTGATAAGTGGCAGCTACTGGATGGGGTGGTTAATCGTTCAAGCCGCGAACTGGCTGCATCCTTTTTTAGGAATTGCCATAGAAAGTATTTTACTCGCCAGTTGTTTCGCCGGTCGAAGTTTGAGAGCTGCTGCTGAAGATGTCTTGCAACCCCTGAATGCGAATGATATTGTCAGGGCGCGTTCTAAGTTGAGTCAATATGTAGGACGCGATACCGAAAATCTCCAAAAGCCAGAAATTCTTCGGGCTGTTTTGGAAACCGTCACAGAAAATGCTACCGATGGAGTGATGGCACCCCTTTTTTATGCGATTGTCGGGGCATTTTTACCTTTACTAGGAACTGTTCCTCTCGCCCTTGCCTACAAAGCCGCCAGTACCCTAGATTCAATGGTCGGCTATCGAGAAGCACCCTACACCGATTTGGGTTGGTTTAGTGCCAAATTAGAAGATATCCTGACTTGGTTGCCTTGCCGATTAACGGTGATTACCCTAGCTTTACTATCTAGAAAACCTGGGTATGTTTGGAGTATTTGTCAACGCGATGCGACGAAAGATCCTAGTCCTAACTCTGGCTGGAGTGAGTGCGCCTATGCGGCAATTTTGGGCGTTCAGGTGGGGGGAACGAATTGGTATCGCGGCGTTGCTAAACACAAAGCCTTACTGGGAGATGACCTCCAGCCTATCAATGCAGAACGCATTCAACGAGCCTTGCAGCTAACGCGATATAACTTTTTGATTTGGTTGGGGATAGCGATCGCCATCTTGCTGCTGTTGGGGTTTAGAAGCGGGCGATCGCTGGGAATCAACTTGATGACTCTTTAAATCGCCTGATCAGGTGAACTCAATGGGCGATCGCTGCTGACTAGGAGGAAGCATACCTTTGAATTTGGATAGTCTTTCACCATCGCCTGATTGTGCAACACCCAGGAACAGGGAGTTATTTTTGTTGAAACGATGACGATGATAGTTGATGTGAGCTTGTACACTGAGGCTGTAATTTGCCCGCAGTTATCACCGGATTTTCTTAAACCATGTCTCCCGAAGTTATAGAAATTCTTTCCGCAGACGAAATCCGTCGAACCCTCAATCGTATTGCTTCGCAGGTGGTGGAGAAGTCACGAGACTTGTCTGAGTTAGTGCTAGTCGGTGTTTATACCAGAGGTGCTGTATTAGCCAATCTGTTGGCTCGTCAGATAGAAGCGCTCGAACAAGTGGAAGTGCCAGTGGGGGCGCTGGATATTACCTTCTATCGGGATGATTTGGATCAAATTGGCATTCGCACACCCGCCAAAACTGACATTCCTTTCGATCTCTCTGGCAAGACGGTAGTGTTGGTGGATGATGTCATTTATAAAGGGCGTACCGTTCGCGCTGCCCTGAATGCGGTTAATGATTATGGTAGACCGGCGGCAATTTGGTTAGCCGTTCTGGTGGATAGAGGGCAGCGGGAGTTACCAATTCATCCAGATTTCACCGGCAAGAAGTTGCCAACGTCCAAAGAAGAACAGGTGAAGGTTTACGTACAAGATATTGATGGACGGGATGCTGTGGAATTATTAAAGTTTTGGTAATGTTCTAGACGTGTGGCTCGATAGTTAAATTAACAAGCCAAACTCATAGCGATTGATGAACAGTCCAATCACCACATCATGTAGCCAAATGGACTTGGAAAAACAAATCGTCTTGCGAGTGA
>NZ_JBYCCT010000030.1:0-16063 GCF_057473865.1 Coleofasciculus sp. H7-1 | reverse complement strand
TTGAATAACTAATCCATCCTTCTCCTGGTTTTCCATTACTTATTCAGCAAGCCCTACATATAGCGTTTTTTCGGGTTCAATCCCCCTGTGGTTGCCCTTACTATGTGGTGATGTGCGGCGAGTCCTGACGAAGTCGGGGATCTGAAGGGTGAACATCTCAAAGGTGCATTCAATCCGAAAACCGCGATCAACTGCAACCGACCGACAGCGAATATCCATAAAAAAAAGGAGAGCCACTTGGGCGACTCTCCCGATCATCAGGGTGCATCTACTAAACAAAATATATCATTTGGGGATGAGGGGTGTCACCCCTGATGCATGTTGTTTTCGTGAAGTTTCCTCGGTTTTATGTGAAGTGAAGACGAAGATAATTCCCAATCATATTGCAGGCAACGGGTTGTGAGGCAAATGTAGCGGATGCGTATTTCTGCTACGCGATCGCCCCCCATCTGCTACATTTTCTGCCGTCACCCGTTGCCTGGGCTTCAGCCTTGCGGAGTCGGCGCTTGACTACTCCGCAAGGCTGTATGTTTTTGCTTGTCTAACTAACTGTTCAACTTCTGAGCCATCATTTGGTTAGTGAGTTTCGGATCAGCTTGACCTCCTGTTTGCTTCATCACCTGCCCAACAAAGAAACCCAGCAGCTTGGTTTTACCGCTGCGATACTGTTCCAGCTCTTTGGGATTTGCCGCTAGAACTTCATTGATGATTTTTTCCAGCTCACCCTTGTCGGAGATTTGCTTGACTCCTTTGCTCTCCACCAGTTCTTTTGCAGAACCCCCTTTAGACAGCAACTCTGGCAGAATCTCCTTAGCGATTTTGCCGCTGATAGTGCCATCTTCAATTAAGGAAATGAGTTCCGCGAGAATTTGGGGTTTGAGGGCAATTTCAGCGATATTCAGTTTAGCGGTGTTGAGATAGGCAGAAATATCACCCATCACCCAGTTAGCCGCTTGCTTGGGATTCGCCTTGGCAGCGATCGCCGCTTCAAAATACTCCGACACCGATTTATCGTCGGTTAGCACGCGAGCATCGTAGGCAGACAAACCCAATTCGCTTTCGTAGCGATGACGTTTCTGCGCTGGCAGTTCCGGCAGTTCCGACTTCCACTTAGACAATTGCTCGGCGGGAACTTGCATGGGAGTCAGGTCGGGTTCTGGGAAGTAGCGGTAATCGCTAGAGCCTTCCTTCGTCCGCATACTAACTGTGCGTTGGCTGCCTTCCTCCCAAAGCCTAGTTTCTTGAATAATCCGCTCACCAGATTCAATGGCTTCAATTTGCCGGTCGATTTCGTAATCAATCGCCCGTTGGATGGCGTTGAAGGAGTTCATATTTTTGATTTCGACCTTCGTGCCAAACTCCTTCTGACCAACCGGACGCACGGAGATATTCACGTCGCAGCGCAGCGAACCTTCTTGCATATTGCCGTCACTGACGCCCAGATAGCGGACAATCCGGCGCACTTCTTGGGCATATTCAGCAGCTTCAACCCCCGAACGGATATCAGGTTCGGAGACAATTTCAATCAAGGGAATGCCGGTGCGGTTGTAGTCTACTAAAGAATAGGTAGAACCGGAGAGTCTTTCACTACCCGCATGAACCAATTTCCCAGCATCTTCTTCCATGTGCAGGCGAGTGATGCCAATCTTTTTGCGGATGGGGTTGCCATCGGCGTCAGTTAGCTCAATCTCCAGCGAACCGTGTTCGGCAATGGGCAAATCGTATTGAGAAATTTGATAATTTTTGGGCAGATCGGGATAAAAATATTGCTTACGATCAAATTTGCTATCAGGAGCGATCGCGCAGTTGAGAGCCAAACCGGCTTTAACCGCGTACTCCAGCACCTTTTGATTCAGCACCGGCAATACTCCAGGCATTCCCATACACACTGGACAGACATTCTGGTTGGGAGTCGCACCAAATTCGGTGGAGCAATTACAGAAAATTTTTGTTTCGGTACTGAGTTGACAGTGAGTTTCCAGACCGATAATGGCTTCGTACTGAGTTTTAACCGGAGCAGCAGTGGTCATGAGCTTACAGATTGCAGATAATTGCAACACTTCGGCTCTATTTTAGCTTTGTCTTACCATGCGTAGCTCTCGATTAATCAAAAACGACTTCTGGATTCATTTCGGCTGGGGATTTCCAATCGATTCCGTACTCTGCTTTTAAAATACGTTTCTTCTCAGCCCAGAATCGCTCGGCAAAGGCTGCGTCTCTTGGCGCGTTAGCCAGGTTTTCGTCGGCTTTTCGACCGGCGGCTGCAATCAGTTCTTGATATTTCGGAGCAAATTCTTTTAAATCATGCTTGATTTCCCCTGGATTCTTCACCAGGTTCAGCCTTATTTGAACTTCCCGAACTAGCTTCGGAAACACAAAGGCAACATAGCGATCGCTATACTTCTCACCTTGACTGACATCACTTGGCATTTTTTGGAGTCCTAGCTCTCTCGCCCCGACTCCTAATAAGGTTAGGCTTAATAAAATTCCTATAATAACTTTTGAGGATTTCATCAACCAACTCTCCTAAATTAGGTGATGTCTAACATCTTAGCATCAGAATTAAAGATGTCTATCAGCTCATTTTAATCTGAATAAAGTAGATGATGCACTAGGAGCGATCGCGCGGTTACAGTTCGGTTTAAATATCGCGGTCAGAGATTAAAAATTGCGAACAGTGGAATAATGGGCACTATAGGTATTGCTCTCTACGAATTCAGCTTCCGTTAGATAGTCAACAAGCTGGTTTTCCTCTTAAAATGAGTTTATACAAGCTAAATAATTCAGTGTTATAAATTGTGAAATTACTCTTTATTTAATTATTAGTACTTAGATTTTTAGTAATATAAAATCAGTAGTTTTCCAAAATCCTTATGATTAGCATCCTGTGTTCTGTTTACCTAAGTTTAGCAGGCGGCAGAATAATGAACTTCTGTCAAGGAACCACAGAGAACACAAAGGAAGAGAAATAGATGAATTCACGAATGAACTAGGATTGCTATAGCAATCCTAAATGATTTGCACTCTCCCTGTAGAGACGCGATTAATCGCGTCTCTACACTAAGGCGAATACTCACGCACAACTTAAATAGGATTGCTATATTTACAAAGGAACTAAATATTTTGACTATTGAGGCTAGAGAAGCGCGATCGCTTAACTTATCTCTTTTTACATACAGCTTTTCGCTTCTTGATATGCTAAAAAAAAACCAGCCACTCGCGGCGACTGGTCAAGCTTGCTGTGTTGGGAGGAGGAAAACCTGATGCCAAGACGGGAAACGCTATACAAATCATCCCGTAGATAGCGAAGCTGCGTCTCGATACACTTAGTCGTCCTTGTAAAGGAATGTAACACATTTTTCTCAAAGGCTGCAACATTTGTTTACAAACGGTTGGCGTGTGCCAACTTGTGCATCTACGAAAGAGGCGCTGTCTTAGGTAGGTCTTTTGCCCTTAAATGCCGAACAAGATAATGTAGGTTCCCCAAGCCGCAGCTAAACAGGCAACAATCGTTGACCAGATAGGGTGCCGACTGAGACTGGTAATGCCGCCTTGGGTTCGTAGGGTTTCTAAGTCGATCCAGGGAGTCGCGCCTCGACGAAACCATCCGGTTGCGGTGACTTGCCGATTTACGAAGTCGCAGGGACGAGTTGACCAGGGCAAGAGATTACCAATGGAACCAAGCGGGGAGCAATAATGTAACTTAACCAAGCCGGTGTCGGTTTGCAGGATTAAATCCTGTCCCAGCCAGTTGCTAATCCCTTGACGTCCCAAGAGTTTTCCTTGCAGACGCACCGGCTGACTATCGACAGGTAAAGCATCGATCCGAGTGGATAAATCTGATAGATTGGGGTTCGTTTGCAGAGTGGAAGATTTGATATCTGGAAAGAAAGTATTGATTCGCAAAAAGGTGCCAATGCTAAAACCTATCGGCAGGCAACCGACGAGAATTGTCCAGTAATCGTCGAGTATCCAAGCAAGTTGCTGGATTCCCAGCCAACTGCCAATCCACCCCAACAGCCAGAACAGGCACCCCAAGGCTAAACCGAACAAAATGCCAAAGAAGGGGGCACCTTGTAACAAAAGTTTTGACTTTTTAGTTTTGAGCGAAGATGCTCGAATCCGCAGTTCGGACATTTGAGTGAAGTCAAGTTCTGTCTCTAGCTTCCAGTGACGGGCGTAGAGGCATAACAAGTACAGGCGATCGCCCATTAAAGGATGGCTATTGTTGATGACCATCCACTGGCGATGAGGGTTGAGGTAGTCCCATTGCAACACAGATTCCCAAGGCGTATGGGAGGGAATGCTACCTAAGCTGATGGCTTGCCGATATCCCACTGGCGAAAGCATTTCAAAGCCTTCCAAAAGCCAGCGGGTAGACTGGTGTTTTTGGACATCAGCAATGCCAGTGGTAATTTTCAATAAAGCGCGGGTGAAGGCATTTGGGTTGCCAGTAATGTCTGCCGCTATGCGATCGCTGTAGATAATTCGCAGCCGCGACAGCCACAAACCCACAAAGCAAACCAGCCAAAATAAGCCGTAACTCAAAGCCGAAACAACCGCCGCCGGAACCTTTAGCAGGGGGCTTGCTAAGCGGTCTCCCCACCGCGCTACTTGCCGGTACAAGATGTAAGGAATCTGGGCGACTAGCATGACGAGGGACATCACTGCCAAATTCAATCCCAAAGGCAAACAAGCGAGGGCAATCCACCAGCAAGTCCAAGCCCAGTCTGAGTTCCTCAACAGGCTGAAAAAGCCTCCAATCAGGAACATCGCGGTTGCCATCACCAAACCGACCAACTTGTTTTGGACAATGTGCCCCAACTCGCTGGCATAAATTGTGGCAATTTCATCCTCTGCCAGTTGATCTAATAGTCCTTGACTGACCACAATTCGGGCAGTGCGAGGCAGATTTCCATAAGTAAGTGCGACTGGGGCGCTGATGGGTAAGATCCGCAAAGTCGGCACGGGCAAACGGCGCTGTCCGCAATAGCGGGGTAGCATCTTGGCTGCTTCTGGGCTGGATTTAGACAGCGCTGACAGCGACAGCGGTTGCATTCCCTCAAATTGCTTGAGGAGGAAGTCCAGTATCCAGGGAGACAGACACGCTAGCAGCACCAACACGGTCACGATAGGCCAAGTTGGGTCTTCGTAAAAAGCTGAGATGGGCTGCAAAAACGGCAGGTTGACGAGGAAGTTGTTCGTCGTCGTCATCACGAACTGCACTAAAACGCGAATTACTAAAGAAAGCGCGATCGCAGTCCCGCAGTCAAGCAACCACAGACGTTCTGGTTTCACTGCTGGCATTGCTCGCCATCCTTTGGCGCGTCCTGCTTGACGCCAGCCAATACTACTGGGTTTCGATTCTAGAATTTTCTCATCTATTGGCATCTCAGATGGCGTCTCAGATGGTGTCTCAGACATGACCCCTGTGTCTGCTGCTGTATCTGACGCCATCGCTGCTTCTGTAGGGACGGCTGCCTCTAGGTTGTTTTCCGCTTCAATTTTCCCTTTGCCCTGTACAAATGCGCCCTGTACTAAAGGTGAGCTGGAGGGTGTTGCTTTTTGTACCGGCTTACTGCTGTTCGCCCTGGCTCTTTCGGAGGCAGGTTGAGCTGATGAAAGCCTCTGTGCTGGTGGAGTGGCAGGCGTTTGGTCTAAGGGAATAAATCCGGTTACATCTGACGCAGGCGCAGCGCCCTGTGCTGGTGGAGTGGCAGGCGTTTGGTCTAAGGGAATAAATCCGGTTACATCTGACGTTGGTGAGGGTAACGGCTTTTTTTGAAGTTGAGGATAACGGTTGACCAAATTAGCCAAATTCCGCTCTCCCCAGTCCTTCACCTTGGGATATTTGCTTTGAGTGAGGGTTTGACAAAGCGATCGCGCTTTCTCGATTTCGCCAGTGCGTTCATAGGCAACCACCAGCCCCATCTGAGCGCGTAGGACTGTCTTTTGACTCAACTCAAACTCGCAAACGCCTTCTAGGTGAGCGATCGCATCTGGATAATTTCCCTGTTTCAGGGCTGCTAGACCAGCCTCCAGAGAGGGATTGGGAACACAAGCCATAAAAATTCAACAGCACTCGGCTTCCTTCCAAGATACCCCCACTTCAGCGAACCGACAGGTCGGCGCTTCGCTATCGCCTATCATTCAGTCAATTTTTGATTTTCTTTCTGCAGATGGCTACCCGTTTCAGGACAGTGGAACTCAGCCTGAAATGGGGTGGGGAGCATCCATCATTCGTCAGGAAACAAGTGACGAATGACTCTTAAAAATCTACTGGTTGTTGCCCCGCCGCTACGGGTGCTACGGAATTTAACTTCAACTCTGGATGATCCGCTTGCACCTGCTGACAATTCCACTCATTTCGGAACAACAGCACCGGACGCCCCCAGCTATCCTTCACCGTCACCGTATTGAAAAGACGCCCCACTTTTTGCAACGCCTCCCAGCCACCCGCTACCCAACGAGCCACACTATAAGGCAACAATTCTATGTGAGTTTCAACGCCGTACTCATTCTGCAAGCGAAATTGCACCACCTCAAATTGCAATTGTCCCACCGCTGCCAGAATTGGGTCGCGTTTGCCTTCATCCGCTGAGTACATGATTTGCACTGCACCTTCTTCCCGCAATTCCGAGACGCCCTTGTGGAATTGTTTGAACTTAGAAGGGTTGGGGTTTTTCAGATAAGCAAACAATTCCGGCGAGAAGCAGGGAATGCCTTCGTACTCCACCTTCTGACCCGTATAAATCGTATCGCCAATGGCAAAGACGCCAGGATTGTTCAATCCAATAACATCGCCGGGATACGCTTCTTCAATCGATTCTCTATCTTGGGCAAATAGTTTCTGAGGACGAGACAAACGAACTGTTTTGCCAGTGCGGGCATGATTCACCGTCATGTCTTTTTCAAACTTGCCGGTACAGACGCGCACAAATGCTACCCTATCGCGGTGCTTCGGGTCCATATTGGCTTGCAGCTTGAAGACAAAACCAGTGAATTCTGGGTAAGTCGGTGGAATTGCACCATTGCTGCTTTGCCTTGCACCAGGTTTGAGGGCGTAGTCCAGAAAAGCATCCAAAAATAACTCCACCCCAAAGTTGGTCATGGCGCTACCAAAGAACACGGGTGTCATTGTGCCTTGGTGAACTAGGTCTAGATCCAGTTCTGAGCCAACGCCTTCGAGGAGTTCTAAATCTTCTTTGAGCTGATAGTAAAGTTCTTGCTCCAGAAGTTGTTCAATTCGGGGATCTCCCACGTCTACAACGGTATCTAGGGCTTCACGCTTGCCGTGTGCGCTGCGCTCGAATAGGTGAATTTGCTGCTGCCGTCGGTCGTAGACGCCCTTGAAGCGATCGCCCATCCCAATCGGCCAGTTTACCGCATAGGTTTGCAATCCCAATTCCTGCTCAATTTCATCCAGCAGTTCCAACGGTTCCCGTCCGGGGCGATCGAGTTTATTCACAAAAGTGAAGATGGGGATTTTTCGCATCCGACACACTTCAAATAGCTTCCGCGTCTGCGGTTCCAAACCCTTCGCCGCGTCAATCAGCATCACCGCATTATCTGCCGCCGCCAGCGTCCGATACGTATCTTCACTGAAATCTTGGTGTCCCGGCGTATCCAGCAAATTAATCTGACAGTTGTGATATTCAAACTGCAACACCGTCGAGGTAATCGAAATTCCCCGCTGTTGCTCCATCTCCATCCAGTCAGAAGTCGCCTTTTTTTGCGCCCGACGCGCCTTCACCGCCCCCGCTTCGTGAATCGCACCTCCGTACAGCAACAGCTTTTCTGTCAGCGTCGTTTTACCGGCGTCGGGGTGAGAAATGATCGCAAAGTTGCGCCTGCGCTCAACAGCTGCTTGTACTTCAGATTGAAAGGTTGCTTCTGGGGACTGGAAATCAGTAAACATTCGGATGCCTGGTTCGGTACTTTCAACAAAAATTATAAAAGGTTAGATTGTGAAACGATAAGGTATATCCGTACACAACAGACCTGTTCAACCCAAACCGGAGACCTTTTTACTTTTATTCGTTTCAGGGTTTCGATTGGAGTGGGGCGCTCTAGCCTCTTTCAGTAACATTCCGGATTAAGAACTCTCACCTTCATAAAAAATTTAGATTAACTCATTCCAGCAGTAATGCTAGCAGTTTTGTCTAAGGAGGTAGGTCAAATTAACCGGAACTTGCTCCTTAGCCGTGTCTGTTGAAAAGCTCTGAGTCTCGCCCCGCGAGGAACTAACGCTAACGGAGATTTCCTCGGTTTAGACTTTTCGCTCCTACAAGGGAAGGAGAAATCCCTCTTCCGGCAATAAAAATTCTCGCCCTTCTTGCCCCGACTTGTGGGGGAACTCAGAAGGTAGGAAAGGTTAGGTTAATGTTGCAGTTTATTTATAGCCCATCTACTTATTTAAGTTTAAGCGGATATATACCTTAGCACTTGTTTCCTATGAAAAATTACGCACTTCTGAGGAATGAAAATACAAAGCGGTAAGCACGCGCCAGATTTTTTGAAGTTCTACGCTAAGAAACCGACCACCTTTTTGCAACGTTGCAAAACTGCAATTTATCCGGTGCAGACCTACCAGTGCCAACTTCCGCCAGCGACCGATATCTAGCTACAAGTAGCCACACCAAGGAGACTATATGTCATCACTCTTGCACCATCTTTTTACTTCCGGGCAATTTATCCCGCACGGACACTGCTACCTGTGGAAACCAGGGCTAGTTTGGCTGCATATTCTGTCAGATGGTTTAATTGCACTGGCTTATTATTCAATTCCGCTGCTGTTGGTTTACATTGTCCGCAAGCGAGGCGATTTGCCCTTTGATTGGATATTCCTGTTGTTTGGCAGCTTCATCATCGCCTGTGGCACGGGTCATCTGTTGGAAATCTGGACGCTGTGGCACCCGATGTATTGGCTGTCGGGTTTGGTGAAAGCAGTTACATCTGCGGTTTCTGTGGCGACAGGGATCGTACTGGTGTCATTGATTCCTAACATCCTGGCGCTGCCCAGTCCCGCCCAGCTAGAGCAAGCCAACAGCCGACTGAAATCAGAAATTAAGGAACGTCAGCAGATAGAGGCACAGCTGCGAAGTCAAGAATACTGGCTGAATACCCTGATTGATGCGGTTCCGGACGTGGTGAATATGAAAGATGGTGAAGGACGCTGGCTGATCTCGAATCAAGAAGGACTAAAGCTTTTTCAGCTCGAAGGCGTCGATTATCAGGGTAAGACAGACGCAGAACTAGAAGCATACACAGAATTTTATCAGGAAGCTCTTTTTGGTTGTCAAGAATCCGATGAAAGAACGTGGCGTGGAGAAACCATCAGCCATCACGAAGAAGAGATTCCATTATCTGATGGTTCGACTAAGAAGTTTGATGTCACCAAGGTGCCCCTGTTTAACCCAGATGGCAGCCGTAAAGGGATCGTAATCGTGGCAAGCGACATCACTGAACGCAAGCAAGTAGAAGCGGCATTGCGGGATAGCGTTGCGAGAAATCGCGCCTTCATCCAAGCGCTGCCGGATATGTTGTTTCAGATTGGCGGTGATGGGATGTTTATGGACTTCCAAGCGCCTAGAGAAGATGCTCTGGCGATGCCTCCCAGTCACTTTTTGGGGAAAAGCGTGTGGGAGGTGTTACCTACCGAGTTGGCTGAAGCTACTATGTACAATGTATCCAAAGCGATCGCTACGGGTGAAACTCAAGTCTACGAGTATCAAATGAGTTCTCTAGACGGCAACCTGCACAGGTTATGAGGCTCGATATGCACGTAGCTTAGAATCAGAAGCTTTGGTAATGGTACGCGATATTAGCGAAAGCCTGCGGCACGCTACGCTACGCAAGCAGGCAGAAATCGCTTTACAAAAATCGGAAGCGCAATTGAGAGAACAGACACTTCATCTAGAAAAAACTCTGCGCGAATTGCAACAAACCCAATCTCAATTGATTCAAAGCGAAAAAATGTCCAGTTTAGGTCAGTTGGTTGCTGGTGTTGCTCACGAAATTAACAACCCGATCAACTTTATCTACGGCAATCTCGTTTACTCCAGCAAATACACCGAAGAACTACTGCACCTGGTACACCTCTATCAGCAATACTATCCCCAACCAGTTCCCGAAATTGCAGCAGTCGTGGAGAACCTTGACTTGGATTTTCTCCAAGAAGACTTACCCAAAATGCTGTCCTCAATGAAGGTGGGGACGAACCGCATCCGCAAAATTGTCTTATCGTTGCAAAACTTCTCGCGCTTGGATGAGGCGGAGGTGAAGGCTGTTAATATCCACGAAGGCATTGACAGTACGCTGCTGATTCTGCAAAACCGGCTGAAAGAGAAACTGGGACGCCCAGCGATTGAAGTGATTAAAGAGTATGGCAATCTGCCCCCAATTGAGTGTTATGCGGGGCAACTCAATCAAGTATTTATGAATATCCTCAGTAATGCAATTGATGCCCTAGAAGAGGTTCATGGTTCGTGGTTCATGGTTCATGGCAATGAACCATTCCCTACGATTCGGATTTGCACCGAGGTCAAAGACTGCGATCGCATAGTCATCCGGATTGCTGATAATGGCTCTGGGATGACCGAGGAGGTACGTCAGAAGTTATTTGATCCCTTTTTTACCACGAAACCCGTTGGCAGCGGCACGGGCTTGGGGTTGTCCATTAGTTATCAAATTGTGGTGGAGAAACACGGCGGCAGCTTGCAATGTATTTCAGTGCCGGGACAGGGGGCGGAGTTGGCGATCGCGATTCCGGTTCGGCAGCCACATCAGCAAACTGCTTTGGTCAGTAAGGAAAAGTCTGCCTCTATTTCGTAATCGCTTCGCCCCAGCATCGTACCATTTTCTACTTTTCGGGTACGGAAAGCCGTTCGCTAGCGTGCGGCTCACCAAGAGCGATCGCGTGTTACAGTCTTGACTAAAGGCAACGCAACAGAAGCATTAGGGGGTTTAGATGTACGACATGGACAAGCGGAAGTTGTTGTCGATACTGTCTCATGGCTCGATCTTTTTTAGCACGACATTGGTGTCTATCGGGATACCCATTGCGATGTTATTTGTATCCGATGACCCAGTTGTGAAAGACAATGCCAAAGAAGCAATCAACTTTCACTTGAATGTTTGGTTCTATGGAGCGATTATTGGCTTGTTAGTTTTTATCACCCTTGGTTTGTTGGGCTTTATCCTCGTGCCTATCGGGTTTGCCGTTCATTGGGCACTTACCATTCTGGCAATTATTCACTGTTTGGGTAATCCCGATCAACCCTACCGTTATCCCTTCATTTTCCGCCTGCTTTAAAAAAAGGCAAAAGTAAAAAGTAAAAATTGTTTGTAGCTCTCACTACTTTTTACTTGCACGATTCGCGGTTCTGTTCTGGGTGGAATAAGATTACGGTTTTAACGTTTGGTAGGAGCAATGCGCCTTGCCCTACAGATGTATGGCTGTAAGTTGATTAATCATAATTCCCCAATAAAAACCCGTTTTCTCTCTCGAAGACGGGTTGATTCATATTTTTAAATATTTGTCAAGATTGCGATTGATTTGACGATGAACCAAGTGCGATCCTTCGAAGCGCTGACAAGTCAGTTCGCGCGTTGCGCCGACCTGTCGGTTCGATCGACGGTTCCCCAATAAGAGAGCGATGTGCGATCCTTCGAAGCGCTGACAAGTCAGTTCGCGCGTTGCGCCGACCTGTCGGATCGAAGAGCAAAATTCTAGAGCGCCAAGAGGTTAAAATCCTAATCTGACCCGATCAAACTCCTCTCTACTCTACCGATGGCAGAAACTTTATTCTTCAACGCCCTCCGCGCCGCCATAGACGAAGAAATGGCACGCGACTCAGATGTATTCATTCTCGGTGAAGATGTCGGTCACTACGGCGGCTCGTACAAAGTCACCAGAGACTTGTACAAAAAATATGGTGAACTGCGCGTACTCGACACCCCCATTGCCGAAAACAGCTTCACTGGCATGGCAGTAGGTGCGGCAATGACAGGTCTAAGACCGATTATCGAAGGCATGAACATGGGCTTTTTGCTCCTTGCCTTCAACCAAATCTCTAACAACGCTGGGATGCTGCGCTATACCTCCGGCGGCAACTTCAAAATCCCGATGGTGATTCGGGGACCAGGTGGCGTCGGTCGTCAATTGGGTGCCGAACACTCTCAGCGACTAGAAGCTTATTTCCAAGCAGTGCCGGGTTTAAAAATTGTCGCCTGCTCCACACCTTACAACGCCAAAGGATTGTTAAAGGCTGCCATCCGCGACGATAATCCGGTTTTATTCTTTGAACACGTTCTCCTCTACAACTTGAAAGAAGATTTACCAGAGGAAGAATATCTGCTGCCCTTAGATAAGGCAGAAGTCGTGCGGCAAGGCAAGGATGTCACGATCCTCACATATTCGCGGATGCGTCACCATGTCATGCAAGCGGTAAAACAGATGGAAAAGGAAGGTTTCGATCCGGAAGTGATTGACCTGATTTCCCTCAAGCCGCTAGATTTCGATACCATCGGTGCTTCTATGCGGAAAACCCACCGAGTGATTATTGTAGAGGAATGCATGAAAACCGGCGGGATTGGGGCAGAATTGACAGCCTCAATTAACGATCGGCTATTTGATGAGCTAGATGCGCCAGTCCTGCGGCTATCTTCCCAAGATATCCCCACACCTTATAACGGAAATCTGGAGCGGTTGACGATTGTACAACCAGAGCAAATTGTGGAAGCCGTACAAAAGATGATGGCACTCCAAGTGTAATCAGCCATTAGTCCTTAGTCCCTAGTCTCTTGTCAATTACCAATGACGAATGACGTGGGACTAATGCCCGCTGAAAATCAATCCGGATCGACCTGCCCAAAAGGGTTTATCATAGCATTTGTTTCTTGCGGGTCGTGGTATGCAGAGACAGCGTTCTTTATTAGCCTTAATTCTGGTTCTGGTGATTGCTTCTGTCACCGTGCTTGCCAGGATTCCAATTCGGCTGGGATTAGACCTTCAAGGGGGATCGCAACTGACGCTTCAGGTGAAACCCACTGAAGGCAAAGAAATCACGCGAGAAGATTTAGAAGCAGTTCAGAAGGTAGTAGAAAACCGGATTAACGGTCTTGGGGTGTCTGAAGCAATCGTGCAAACGGTCGGACAAGACCAGATTTTGGTGCAGCTACCGGGGGTGAGCGACCCAGAACAAGCGGAACGGGTGCTGGGTGGCACCGCTCAATTGGATTTCCGCGAACAAAAGCCGGGTTCGGAAACCCAGTTGCAAATTGAACAACAGCTGCGACGGGAATTAAAAGGGAAGCAGGATGAGTTGAGAAAGACGAAAGATGAAGCCGCGATCGCTAAAAATCAGCAAGCTCTCCAGCGGAGTAACCAAGCGATCGCAGCTTTGTTTGAGCGCACCCTACCCCCACTCACGGGCAAAAACCTGACGGGAGCGATCGCCCGACCTTTTCAGACGAGCGACAACTGGAGCGTCAACATTTCCTTTGATGCTGTGGGAGGCGAACGCTTTGCCCAGTTAACCAAAAATATCGCCGGGACAGGACGCACCTTGGGGATCTTCTTAGATGAAGAACTGCTCAGCGCCGCTACCGTTGAAGTGAAGTATGCCCAAGAAGGCATCAGCGGCGGAGGTGCCGAGATTACAGGCAACTTTAGCTTAGAAGAAGCCAACGAGCTGGTCGTCCAGCTGCGGGGCGGTGCCCTACCCTACCCGGTGGAAATCATCGAAAACCGTACTGTGGGAGCGACTCTGGGTCGAGATAGTATCCAAAGCAGTATCTACGCCTCTATCGGGGGTCTGATTTTGGTATTACTTTTCATCGGCGTCTATTACCGCTTACCGGGCGCAATTGCTGGGATTGCCCTAGTCATTTATTCGCTATTGTCATTATCTGCCTTTGTTTTACTAGGCGTTACCTTGACTCTCCCTGGTATTGCTGGTTTTATTCTCAGTATCGGGATGGCGGTAGATGCCAATGTACTGATTTTTGAGCGGACGCGGGAAGAATTAAGAGCCGGGAAGAGTTTATATCGCTCGGTAGAATCTGGTTTTTATCGGGCGTTTTCCAGCATTTTGGACGGTAACGTAACGACGTTGATTGCTTGTGGGTTTATGTTTTGGCTGGGTTCGGGTTTGGTAAAGGGGTTTGCCCTGACGCTAGCAATCGGAGTCTTAGTGAGTATGTTTACAGCGATTACCTGTAGTCGCACCCTGCTCATGACAGCCATCAGCTTTCCAGAATTACGCAAGCCACAATGGTTTTGTCCAAATTTGCCAGCGTCAAGGAAGTCTGAGCCTGGGGTAGGGTCATGAAACTAAATCTAATCAAACGGCGATCGCTCTGGTGGACAATTTCTGCCATCCTGATCCTTAGTGGACTGATTGCAATGGCAATCAACTGGACGCAGATTGGTGCGCCGTTACGTCCCAGTCTGGATTTTGTCGGCGGTACGCGGTTGCAGTTTGAACTCGACTGTTCTAAACCAAACAACTGCGATAAACCCATCGACATCTCGGCGGTTCGGGAAGCGATCGCCGCTCAGGGTTTGGGTGACAGTAGCATCCAAGCGTTAACCAAGAACGCTCTCTCGGCAACTCAGCCGGGTTTGTCCATTCGCACCAAAGCGTTGGATGTCGAAGAGCGCACCAAGCTGCAAAATGCCTTAAACCAACTCAGACCCTTCGATCCCGAAAAAACTCAGATAGACACGGTTGGTCCTACCCTCGGACGCCAGTTGTTTGCCTCTGGTCTATTGGCTATCTTGCTCTCCTTCGCTGGTATTTTTGTTTACCTGACCTTCCGCTTCCAGTTCGACTACTCCTTCTTCGCCTTTGTTGCCTTGTTCCATGATGTTTTGATCACCCTAGGGTTTTTCGCCATCTTGAGCTTGGTGCTGGGTACTGAAGTCGATAGCTTATTTGTGGTCGCTATCTTGACTATCATCGGTTTCTCGGTCAACGATACTGTGGTGATCTACGACCGGGTTCGGGAAGTCCTTAAACTGAATCCAGGGGAGCATATCAACCAGATCGTCGAGGACGCGGTTAATCAAACCCTCACCCGATCTATCAACACCACATTTACAGTGTTGCTGACTTTGTTTTCCATCTTTTTCTTTGGTGGGGAAACTCTGAAAAACTTTGCTTTAGCTCTGATTGTGGGGTTTGCCGCCGGTGCTTATTCCAGTATCTTCATTGCGAGTACCCTTTTAGCTTGGTGGAGAGAACGGACGGGTCAAGCGATCGCCATTGCAGCAACGGAACCCAAAGCTTCTGATGAAATCTGAAGGGCATGAGGCAATCTTGCAATGAATCAGCCAAGAGACGATCGATGGGAGCAAGGGAGCAAAGGAGCAGAGGAGCCGGACGGGGAAGTACAGGTAACCCTAGATTCAACTTCTCCTCTACCCCTGTGCCCCTCTGAACCTCAACACGCATACCCCCTCACCCCTGCCAATGACCCCAGCTTCCAACAGCAAGTGCAAAGGTTACACCGGCTGACTGTCTGCGGCAGGTGGTTGGTCGCCTGGTTGCTTTGGATTACTATTGGCCCCTTGAGCCTCTGGGGCTTGCGCTACCCAATTTCTCTGTTGCGGGAATACTTTACCTGGGCGGCAGTGCGATACGGTCTTTATTACAATCCACTGCCAGCACTGGGACTTGCTTTTTGCATCGGCATGACGGCTTCTGTATTGGTTTGGCAAAGTCGCAATATTCTACTAGGAATACCCAGTCGAGAACAACATCGCTTGGAGCAACAGGTATATCGGATTCGCCAGCAAGGGCAAAGTCACCCACTTTGGAAGTGGGTTTGTCAAGTCAATTAAAAATTGTTCAATTTTGGGGCTTATACATTGACAAAGAAACAATAAAAGGCGTTGCTGAATTAGGGTATGATGCGAGCGAGAATGCGATCGGGGAGCCGAAAATGATTTCTTTGATTTTGATAGGGAATTGGAACATCTCCAAATCTGAGATAATGAATTAGTAATCGAATTGAATGTCGTAGCATTTGTTCAGACTTAGAATAACAAAGAGTTTTT
>NZ_JBYCCT010000029.1:0-16213 GCF_057473865.1 Coleofasciculus sp. H7-1 | reverse complement strand
ATCGAAAAACGTTGTGTTACTCGAAGTCAGAAGAAATGCTGAAACACTCTATTAGATTGCTACTTCACTACTTGAAACACCAATCGATACCAGCATTTGCGTAATTCATACTTCATTCAGCAACGCCGCTTTGCGTAAGTCCTGTCTTTTACTTTGCGTACCTTGGCGCTTACCTTGGCGCTAGGAGAGCGTTGAAATCTTAAAACTATGAAACTGCTAATTCTGGGATTATCCATTACTTCCTCTTGGGGAAACGGACACGCAACAACCTACCGGGGGTTGGTGCGGGAACTGGCAGCACGGGGACACGATATTCTCTTTTTAGAGCGAGATGTACCTTGGTATGCTGCCAATCGGGATCTTCCCAATCCTCCCTACTGTCGCACTCAGCTGTACTCCAGTCTTGATGAGCTGAAAGACTGCTTTACCCAAGCAGTACGCGAGGCAGATTTGGTGATGGTGGGGTCATATGTGCCGGAAGGGGTAGCAGTAGGTGAGTGGGTAACAACAATGGCGAGGAATGTGACTGCTTTTTACGATATCGATACGCCGGTGACGTTGGCTAAGTTGGAACGGGGCGAGACGGAGTACCTTTGTCCTGACTTAATCCCGAAATATCACCTTTATCTATCGTTTACAGGTGGTCCAACGCTGAAGCGGATTGAACAGCACTACGGTTCGCCGATGGCAAGGGCGCTTTACTGTTCGGTTGACCCGGAGTTGTACTATCCGGAACAGTTTCCTCAGCTTTGGAATCTTGGCTATATGGGAACTTACAGCGACGACCGGCAGCCTAGTCTGGAAAATCTGTTGCTTGAGCCAGCGCGTCAGTGGCAAGAAGGTCGCTTTGTGGTGGCAGGGCCGCAGTATCCGAATAATATTAAATGGCCCAAAAATGTTGAGCAAATCGAGCATTTGCCGCCAGCTCGACACCGTTGGTTTTACAATTCCCAACTGTTCACTCTTAATATTACACGAATTGATATGGTTCGAGCGGGTTATTCTCCCAGCGTGCGTTTATTTGAAGCAGCGGCGTGTGGAACTCCGATTATTAGTGACTACTGGGTGGGTCTGGAAACAATTTTTGAAATTGGTAAGGAAATTCTCATTGCCGAGTCACCCGCCGATACTTTACGGTATCTTCAAGAAACACCGGAAGCTGAGAGGATTGCTATAGGCGATCGCGCTCGGACTCTGGTTCTGGCACAACACACGGCAGCCCATCGAGCCGCTGAATTGGAAGGCTACGTCGGGTGAGCAAATCACTTTGTATTCTTCCTTTAAAAATTAATAACGACTGGAAACTTTTTGCCGATTACTAGGCTTTTGTGGCAATTTCTAGATTCTGGGAAATTCCCGATTTAGCTTGGTTTTGATTGGGCTTAATTCCGGGACTTCTCTTGGCAAAAATGTTTCGTTTATGATAGAAAAACGGTTGGATCTATCTTCGGGAATATTTAAGTTATTTTTAATATTGATTTATCTTGAAGAAAGGCTGTTAACGTTTGGTTCTTAAATTCTGATGGCAAGCCAGCAAGCTAGGTGTGGGGGGTGCCAAGACCTCACGGGACACCAAGGGGACAAGGGGACACTAAAGCTGTATGACCGAGCGATGGCAGCAACCAGCTGCGGCATCGTCATTAGCGACGCCAGTCTACCAAATAATCCAATTATCTATTGCAATCCCGCCTTTGAAAAAATAACCGGGTATTCGACCGCTGAAGTCTTGGGACGAAACTGCCGATTTTTGCAAGGATACGATACAGATCCAGCCGCAATTGAGCAAATTCGTCAAGCTTTGCGGACGGGGAAAGAATGCCAGGTGGTTCTCAAGAACTATCGCCAGGATGGGACGCCTTTCTGGAATGACCTGAGTATTTCGCCGGTGTATGACGACGAGGGTCGGGTGACACAATTTATTGGCGTCCAGACGGATATTACCGAGCGTAAAGCCGCAGAAGAGGCGCAGTGCGAAGGAGAAACACGGCTGCGGTTGGCTCTGGGGGCGGCAAGTATGGGGGTCTGGGACTGGGATCTGGGAACAGGTCAGGTGACTTGGTCTGAAGAGGTGGAAGCGATTTTTGGTCTGGCTCCCGGTTCCTTTGCTGGCACCTACGAGGCTTATCTCCAATGCATTCATCCTGAAGATTGCTACCGCGTAGGGCTGGAGATTGCGGGCATCGTAGAAGTCGGGAAAGACTTAAAGATGGAGTATCGCGTCCTCCGTCCTGATGGAGTTGGCTGGGTGGCGGCGCGGGGTGCCGTTGTGCGCGACGACACGGGGAAGTGCGTGCGGATGATGGGAACGGTGATGGATATTACCGAGCGCAAGCAAGCAGAGGAAGCGTCGCGGCAGCAATTTTTGAGAGAACGGTTGGTCGGGGCGATCGCTAAGCGCATCCGTCAGTCCCTAAATTTAGAGGAAGTTCTCAATACTACTGTGGCAGAAGTGCGGCAGTTTCTTTCGGCTGACCGGGTACTCATTTACCGCTTCGAGCCAGATTGGAACGGAGTTGTGGTTGTAGAGTCGGTCGGTGAGAATTGGACGCCAATTTTAGGAACCAGCATCCAAGATCCTTGCTTTGGGAAAAGCTACGTTTCGGCATACCAGGAAGGTCGGGTTCGAGCGATTGACAATATCTATACTGCTGGTATCCAGCAATGCCATATTGATTTACTTGCCCAGTTTCAGGTGAGAGCTAACTTGGTGGTTCCGGTTCTGCAAGGGGAAAATTTATGGGGGTTGCTGATTGCCCATCATTGTCGGGAACCCCGGCAGTGGCAAGAATCAGAAGTAGAATTGCTCAAACAGCTGAGCGTGCAGCTAGCGATCGCCATTAAGCAATCCACTCTCTTCCAACAGCTAAACGCCGAACTTGTCGAACGCAAACAGGCAGAAATCGCTTGGCTGAAATCAGAAGCGCAGCTAAAAGAACAAACGACCCAACTAAAACAAACCTTGGCAGAACTGGGACAAACTCAATCTCAGCTGATTCAGAGTGAAAAAATGTCCAGTTTGGGGCAGTTGGTTGCAGGTGTCGCCCATGAAATTAATAATCCAGTCTCCTTCATCTACGGCAATCTCGACCATGCTAATCAGTATGCTCATGACCTCCTGAGCCTGTTAAATCTCTATCAAAAGCACTTTCCCCAACCCCCTGCCGAGATTCAAGTTGCAAATCAAGATATAGACTTAAACTTCTTAATAGAAGATTTCCCCAAACTACTCACTTCCATGAAAATGGGAGCCGACCGCATCCGCGATTTGGTCTTGTCGCTGCGGAATTTCTCCCGCCTGGATGAATCCCAGAAGAAGGCGGTTGATATTCATCAGGGCATAGATAACACGCTGTTGATTTTGCAGCATCGGTTGAAAGAAGACAGCTCCCATCCCAAAATTCAGATTATTAAAGAATACGGCGATTTGCCCAAAGTAGATTGTTATGCTGGGCAACTGAACCAAGTGTTTATGAATCTCCTCAGTAATGCGATTGATGCTTTAGAAGAATACAACGCCCAGCGAGTCTCCGCAGGAGGAGCATCGCTGACGCCTGCGGATCTCAAAGCCAACCCCAGCCAGATTACCATTCGCACCTCTTTGAAGGATGAAGGAATCAGGATGCAGGATGAATTCAATGCCGATCCTTATCCCACTCTTCCAGAAGGGCAAAACCCTACATCCCTCATCCCCCATCCTTCCTCGGTTGTCATCCGGATTGCGGACAATGGCCCTGGCATTCCCGAAGCAATTCAGAAACAAATTTTTGACCCCTTCTTTACGACGAAAGCCGTGGGACAAGGGACTGGCTTGGGCTTGTCCATTAGCTACCAAGTTGTGGTAGAGCGTCACGGGGGTCAACTCAAGTGCGTGTCAACACCGGGCAAGGGGACAGAGTTTATTATCGAAATTCCGATCCAGAAGGCAGAAGCGGAATCAGTTATAGGGGCGCATTGTCCAATGCCTCTATCCAGAACGCCCCATCGGGTGGCTTAACACTCCCTAATGGTTGCCAAGATCGGTTTTTTTGCTTTCTCAGGGAAGCTGGAAACCGTTCCATTTTCTTCCAGCAGACCTTCCCCACCCAGGAAGAAAGGGCTGTTGATGAACACATCTTGATGAACACATCTTGATGAACACAATAGAGGCGAATCAGCCTGCGTCTGCGCTAATTTGCTCTTCATTCGGCAACTCCAGACAGTAGCCCGCACCATAGACGGTCTTAATATAGCGCGGGTGGCGGGGATCTGGCTCTAGCTTCGTTCTCAAGTGCCGAATATGCACCCGAATCGTTTCAATGTCATCGTCGGGATCGTAGCCCCAAACTTCTCGCAGGATTTCACTGGGAGAAACTGTTTGACCATGACGCTGGAGTAAGCAGTGCAGTAATTCAAACTCCAGATGCGTTAGCTTCACTGTCTGATTGAACCAAATAGCCTCAAACCGTTCTGGTACTAAGGTCAAAGAGCCATAGTGTAAGATTTCCGAGTGTTTGGCGGCTTGGGGGATGCGGTCTGTCCGTCGCAGCAAGGCTCTGACTCGTGCCAGCATTTCTTCGAGTTCAAACGGCTTGGTCAGGTAATCATCGGCTCCGGCATTAAAGCCTTCCACCTTATCTTGAGTCTGACCCAGTGCTGTCAACATTAACACCGGAATATCGGCAGTGCGATCATCCCGCCGCAAGCGCTGGCAGACGGTGAAACCGTCCACATTGGGCAGCATTAGGTCAAGCATAATCAGGTCTGGTTGCAGTTGCAAAGCCAGTGCCTGACCTTTAATGCCATCTGGTGCTTGGTTGACATCGTATCCAGCCATTTCCAGATTGATGGTGACTAATTCTGCGATCGCAGCGTCGTCGTCGATGACGAGTATCCGGGGCATCACTACTAAATTATCGCTACAGTATTTTAAAGTTTCTATAAGAACCTTTATCGGAATACAAAGATTCCTGTACAGATTATACGCAAGGATTCTAAATTCTTTCTAAAGAAAACACGGGATTGTTAAGACACTTAGCGATCGCGGAAACACTCAAAGGTTGGGATCGTGACTGACGTGAGCGATCGACCAAGATCCCTCAAGTCAGGGGCAGGTAGAATACCCACCCCACCAGATGCACCCATTTAGCTTTGAGCGTTAATCCATTGCCCCAGCGCCTTGCCCATCTTTTTCAGATGAAGGGGGCGCTTGTAACTGAAATTAGAAAGTTGGGCTGCGGGTTTGATAATGCCCCGATTTTTCTCACCGTCACACCAGTACGAGTTAGGAGCAGATTGTGGCGTATCAATGAGAGTAAAGTGCAACAAGCCAATCAATCCAGCGTTTTGCAGTTCTAAGGAGCGCTGTTGTAATTCCTGGTAAACTTTAGCACCTCCCTCATCCCAATCGGTGTTAGCATCAGCCATCAAGAAAAAGTAATCGACCAGAGACGGCTTTTGCAGTTGTGTTTGGATGAATTGAGCGATCGCTATTACTCGATCGGGCATATCATAAAGCTTCGCTTGAGCGGGGGTTAAGCGTTTGCATCCGTTACCCTCATTCCGCCAGGGGCCTTGGGTCACTTGAAACCCAAAGAAATCTACTCCCGGTGCAGCCGCTTTCAAATCGGGTAAATAGTTTTGCAGACCCGTGGGGGAGGCATTAAAGTCACCGAAAGCCAAACCCACTTTCAAATTCAGTCCCGGAACCGAACTCGCTGAGGTACGTAATCTTTGGGCAGCTTCAGCCATTAACTGCCCGAACTTCTGCGGAATACTGGCATCCCACCCATAATTAGCATTGACGGGATCGCGGAGCGTTCCTACCAAATTATGCTCCGGTTCCAGCGATACATACACAGTCCCTTGGGTCTTAGATAGTACGTCTTTAGCGAGGCGATCTAACTCCGAGAAGTACCAACTCTTTCTAGCTTCAATTTCAGCCCAAGTTTTTTTACTTTGGACATCGTGGGTAATCAAGTTAACGATAAAGACGGGGACAACCCCTTCTTTAAACATTCGGTCTGTCGTCGCGCAAGTTTTCTGACCGGCGACACAACCAAACCAGATGGGTTGCCATCCCACCTCTACCCCAAGCGACGCAGCTTTAGGCTTGGGTAAACCGACTTCTTTAGCCACGTCAAGGCTGTGCATCCAAGTTTCTTCCACGTTGCTAGTGTCGCCACCAAAACCAATTAGCAATTGATTATTAGTTTGGGGAGTGCTGGGTACGGGTTGAGGAGTAGCGGCGGAGGGAGGCGGGGGAGGAGTTGGATTTTGGGGAGTAGTAGCGGGGGTCTGAACGATTGTAGGGTTTTGGGAGGGAGTAAAGAGTGTTTGCCCTGTCGTCAGCTTTTTCTGATTCAGAACCATCCGGAACCAGCCTTGAAAAATCACTTGTGTTCCGTTTCGCCGCCTCGTGGTTCTCCGGAGTTGAGAATTTGCTGTATTCCCATTCCAAGCGATCAGCTGCCGTTTGCGGGTTTCCACATAACGGATTGAAGAAACGCGATTTTTTTGTCCATCCACCAAATAAGCAAACAAAAGACCGTAGTTGGGATTGCTGCGTTCGGCTGGAATCCAATACTCCCGACCGCAGGCGGCAGGATTCACTTGTCGAACTCGATTGAAGTGATGGAAAACGTAGTAAAGGCTACCATTCCTATCAACTCCTTTGCGGGGTTGAGTTAGCGTCCCAGAGCTACAGTTATTTTGAGCTGTTGTCTGGCTGGTTTTAGGGTTTTGGGAGGCAGTCTGGGCTGTTGTAGAACCTTGGAGCTGGTTATTTATCAGGTTTTGGGGGAGAGTAGAGGCAGTCTGACTGCGCCTTAGCTGCCTTTTCCAATTCAGAAGCCGCGCGATCGCACCTTGAGAAAGGGCTTGTTTCCCATCTTGCCGCGTCAGGATTCTTCTAAGTAGAGAATTGACTGGATTACCATCCCAAACGATAAGTTTCCCGTTGTTAGTTTCCACATAACGAGTGGAAGAAAGGCGATTTTTGTATCCATCAACCCAATAAACAAATACAAGTCCGTAGTAAGGATTGTTTTGCTCGACTGGAATCCAATACTCCCGACCACAAGCGGCAGAATTCACTGACTCTTGACCTCGACTGAAGTCATAGAAAACGTCATAAACTCTCGTGTCTGTATCGATTCCCCTGGTGGGTTTGGTGATGGTGCCAGAACCACAGTAATTTGTCAGGGCAATCTTCTCAAGAGTGCTGGGTTGGCTGGCTAGGGTTTGCTGTTGTTGAGGCTCAGAAGCAAATTGATTCAGCGTATCCTTAAATACAGCAGTTTGAATGGCAGGTGGGTAAGCAGCAACTGCAACAGAGGAAGAATCGGCATTGGTACTGCTGATACCCAAATTGAGGGTAAAAACTGTGCTTAGCGCTATTGCGAGAAAGCGGTGCAGGAATGTTACCGGGTCAAAGAAGGAGCCTACTAGAGTCGCAACAAAGCTGAGGGTAGCTAAAGCAAGCAGCCGAATTCTACGCATTATGCAGCCGGAAATCTAAATAGATTATTAACTGCTTCCTTTCCCCACTTCATCGGGAAATTTGCTGGATATCTCATTGACTGGTATTTGGCTCTAAGTGCGATCGCGTAGTTCCCACTTTCTCAAACACCATTAATAAACCTAAAATTATGCTAAATATCAGAAACCGGATTTCTCAACCACTTCTACTTCTGGTGTTGACGATTTTTTGAGTCTAGGTACCGCTCATCGAAGTTTCAACCGTGAAAACCCAGCAAGTTGTAAACTATTATTGAAAATGTCTTGACTCCATATTTAATTAAATTGTCAGGAAAATTATCATTACAATTATGAATTGTGGATGTTTCTCTCTCGCTCCAATTGCAAAATCAACTCCCTTATCCCAACAAGTATGAAAATTATACTGAAATAGTATTTGCTACCAAAAACAGCAAGAATTATTTATTGGTTTATAGCCATAATTAAAAATCTTTCATTCCACTTCAACATGAAACATTATTCACCACTTTCCGCAGCTTGACGTAGTGCCAAGAAAGCTTCTTTTAAGGGTTGGCTAACTGCACTTTCAGACTGTTCAAGCACCAGTTCCTGATACGCCTCTAAAAACTGCATACGTAACCGATGGAATAGATGCAAAAAATGACGTAAAAAACTAATACAGTCCAAAGCTACGAATTCAATTCCGCCTGTGCGTTCATAGATGCTTGCAGTATAATTTTTTATCCGTTCGTCAATCACATCTGTAGTAACAAAAATATAATTTTCAACTCTTTTACCAGTATTATTTATTTTTTGGATGGCACGGTCAATATCCTCTTGAGTTATTCGCCTCGTCTTCATCTCGTAGCTAGTTATGACCTGGCTGTCATCGATAAGGGTAATTTCTAAATCGCCTAATGCTCCTGTTTGTTCATCAGCCGCATTATGGGATTCAAGCGGTAAAACTCTCTCTCCTAGATGTTCTGAGGCAGATTGATAAGCCGCAGCTACAATAAGAACTGGTAGGCGACTGGAATTACGGCAGTGCAAATGTTGTGAAATTAGCCCTACAATCGCTTCCGCAGATAGAGGAATTGCATCATCAGAGGCTTTCAACCCAGCCAGTAGCGTTTGCATTCGTTGGCGTCTCTCGTCTCTAATCACCAAAAGGCATCTCACAGTATCAGCCAAAAGGTTCTCTGCTGATACTTGATTAGTATGTACATCAGTTAGTAGCTGAAGGACAGTTTGATAAAGTTTTGGTGGCTTGCCGACCAAATTTACTTCTGGTGTTAGAGTAATATTTCTGTTGCGAAGGGCAGGTGTAAGAAAAGCAGTTGTCGAATTACACGGTAAATCATACTGAGTAATAAAAGCACTTATAAAATATTCATCGTAGGTACGACCTGAATAGCAGTCAGAATCTTTAATTTCAGTGTATGGCTTGCGGATGTCAACACTAGGCTTATGGACTTTTGCTAGTAAACACGCTAACAATAACCTAGCCCCAGCGCGATTTTGTATATTTCTGCATACAAATTCGAGCCGGTGAATAATGTCCGGGTCATTCAAGATGGAACCAGCAATATGATGAGACGCTCTTTGAAAAGCTAAAGCAAGGATATCTGATGGGGTTGACATTGAGTTTCTTTTTCCGGCTCGTAATTAACCCAAAGTACTTCCTGACGTTGTGTTTTTACAGAGTGACAGTTTTTAACGGGAGCTTCAATATAACGCCAGTTGCCATACAATTCGTCCATCAAGTCACAGTGGTAACTAGATAATGCAACTTTGCCTTTAACATTATGAAGAATGTGAGCTAGTTCTCGGTGTTCATCATCTGTCATTTCGTATGCATAAGCGTTGCTGTCACCGCGAGAATCGTGTGGATAAGGAGGATCTAAATAGTATAATGTTTCCTCACTGTCATAGCGTTTGATAACGTCAATTGCTGGACAATTTTCTATCTGAACGCGCAGCCATCTTTGAGCGATTTCTGCTAAATCTTCCACGCTTCCTAACCATCTGGAGACAGCGCCAGCCATGCCTGCGCGACTTGTTAGTAAGCAATGTGCCCATCTGCCTGAACTGGCTGTTTGTGCAAGCCCAGTTCTAACCTGTCTAGCACGCACAAAAAAGCGTCTGGCTCTTTCTAAGTCTGATAGCTTTTGGTTAGGTTGAGAAATCGCAATTTCAAATTCTTCACGAGAGAAGGGAGTTAAACCAATTGCTTCGATTAAAGCGCCTTTCTGTTCGCGAAGTACGCGAAAAAAGTTAACAACTTCTCCATCAATATCGTTGTATGTTTCAACAGGTGAAGGTTGCCGATTGATCAATACCGCAGCCGAGCCACCAAAAGGCTCACAATAGTGCTGAGTTTTTGGCAACAAGGGCAGCAGCCAATCAAGATGGCTGAATTTACCACCATACCAACCAAAAGCAATTAATTTAGCCATTTTTGTTGTCTTAGTTGCTGGTTTTAGTAACGAATTCGCGGGTCGATGTAAGCATTGATGATATCAATCAAAATGCTAGCAACTACTACAATCGACGCAAAAAATACCATGATTCCCTGCACAGTAGGGTAATCTCGTAAGGAAATTGCTTCATACAGTCGATTTCCTAAACCAGGCCAAGAAAAGGTAACTTCTGTTAAGACTGCGCCGCCAAGCAATGCGGCTAAAGTAAGCCCCAGGACGGTAATGACTGGAATCATGGCATTTTTCAGGGCGTGGGCCAAGAGAATCCGCGATTCTGGAATGCCTCTGGCTCTAGCAGCTTCTACATAATCCGCCTTGAGGGTTTGCTTCAAGTTCACCCGTACAATCCGCTCGAAAATACCGCTGAGGAGGATTCCGAGGGTCAAGCTGGGGAGGGCGAGATAATGCAAGGCGGTGAAAAAATGCTCCAAGTTACCGCTCAGGAGACTATCAATCGTGTAAAGACCTGTGATGAGCGGTGGGGGTGCTGAAGTTAGGGGAAAGCGAGATCCCAGGGGAAACCAGCCTAGCTGAACCGAGAAAATCAACTGTAGAATCATCCCTACCCAGAATATCGGCAGCGAGTAGGTGATGATGCCAAACAAACGACCGCTAGCGTCTAAAACCGTACCGGGACGGGTGGCGGAAAGGATGCCAACGCCGACGCCGACCAGGAAAGCGATCGCCATACTAAATACTGCCAATTCTACCGTCGCGGGGAAGTATTTCTGAATCTCACCCCAAACATCTTGACCCTGACTGGTCAACGAAGTCCCCAAATTAAAGCTGAGTAAGGAACTCAGATAGCGAATATATTGCAACGGCAAGGGGTCTGATAGCCCCAACTGTTGACGATACTGCTCTTTGACGCTTTCTGGGGCGCGACCGCCTAAAACCGCATCCACCGGGTCGCCTGGGGTGGCACGGAGGAGCAAAAACACTAGGGTGATGATGATCCATAGCATCAAGGGTGCTAGGAGAAGGCGGACGAAGATGTAAGACTGTAGGGCTTTGGAACGAGACATTTCTTTTTTAACGCAAAGGTTCGCAAAGGTTTACGCTTTCGGTAGCGCAAAGGTGTAACTCTGTCAGGACTTACGCAACATCACCATATTTGGGGGCAACCACGAGGGATTGCCCCTACAAAACACTATATGTATAAGCTTTGCGTAAGTCCTCTCTGTGTAACGAGAGCGCTACCGAAAGCGTTCCTTTGCGTTGAAAAGGGAATTGTAAAGCTAACCGTTCGCTACTTTTTAATTGTCCAGAAGGCGAAATCCTGGGTGGGGTTGATGCGAAGACCGCTGACGCCTTTTTGGGCAAAGGCGAAGTCTTTACTTTGCCAGAGAGGAACGTAGGGAACATCTTTGGCGAGTAGGTCTTGAATGTCCGCAAAAATCTTCTTGCGGGCTTCGGGGTTTTGCTCTTTTCGTTCTTGGGCTATCAGCTGGTTCATGCGATCGCTGTAATAAAATGACCCCTGATTCTGGCTTGCGCCGTCTTCACAGCCGTTTGCTGCCGATCCTTTAGAACACTCCAGAAATGGCTGAACGTAGTTGTCAGGGTCGAGAAAGTCTGGATACCAATCCAGCAAGACTGTCTGATAAAGACCTTGGGGGACGCTTTTAAAGAAGGTGGCGGAGTCTACGGTGTTGATTTCAAATTGCAGGGTTCCTCCCAGTTGTTGATCTGCCACTGCTTTGAGGGTACTGGCAGCAAGTCGGCGAGTCGGGGAAGTCGAGGGATACCAAATTTGTAGTTTCAAGGGGTTGGTGGGGGAGTATCCGGCTTGCTGCAACAGTTGTTTTGCTTTTTCGGTGTTGCCATCCCCGTACTGGTCTTTAAATACTGGCTTGTAGACATCAAAGGTGGTGGGCACCATACTGTAGAGGGGTTCGGCTTGATTTTTGAGCGATCGCTCATTCACTAAAGGTCGGTTGACGATGGATGCGATCGCTCCCCGCACGACTGGGTTATCTAGCGGCTTGCTCTTGGTATTCAGCACCATAAAGCTGGCAGCACTGCCTTGAGATTCGATCGCTTGCCAGGTGCCTTTTGACGCCCCATCTTTTAAGCTTTGGATTTGGTCGGGATCGAGGGATAGGTAGGCGACATCCACACCCCCCGTGCGAAATGTGTTAAACAAGTTGGCTGAATTACTCAGCACTTGCACGTCAATTCCTTTATTTGCCGGTTTCTCGCCCCAATATTGGTCAAAAACATCCAATCGCTGCGACTCACTGCTAAACTGAGCCAACTTGTAAGGGCCAGTTCCCACAAATGTGTTTGGCTTAAATTTTCCGGTGCCAATTTCATAAGCTTTGGGTGAAACCGCAGCGGCACCAGAAAATGCCAGCAGGGCGGGAAAGGCGGCAAACGGCTTTTTCAGCTTGATGGTTAACTCATAGTCGCCGGTCGCCTTCACTGAGTCCACCGTATCGCCCAGCAGAAATGACGGCTTCCCTTTGTTTTCGATAAAGCGTTGCAGGGAAAATTCCATTGCTTTGGCGTTAAAAGGAGTGCCATCGTGGAAGACGACGCCCTGACGCACGGGAATCGTGTAAGTTAACCCGTCTGGACTCACTTTCGGGAATGCCGTCGCCAGTTGCGGCTTGAGTTGGGTGCTTCCCAATTCGTAGGTATACAGGCGATCGCTCATGTTATAGAGCAAGTAGGCGGCTGCTAGCTCGTAATTATCTGCCGGGTCCATCGTCCGTGGCTTCTGGGTGGTACCGATGGTAATCCGACCCGAATTGGCACCACTAGGACTGGGAGAAGTCGCTGAATCAGACGCCGGTCGCTTCCCACAGCTGATCGCGAGAAAACAACAAAGACAAAACAGACAAAAGAATTGTCCGATGAACCGCCACCGATGAATAGACAGGCGTCGCCACTTCATAAATTAACGTATGCGCTCTTTCAAATCGACTTAGATATCTCATTAAAGCCGATTAAGCTGAAAGCTGAGTGTTGACCCTGGAAGTGCTAGATCGAAAAATACAGCGGGAAAGATTTTGCATCCTTGGGTTTGACGAATACTCGCTGTTGCGGCTGCAACTCTAACTGGTCGAACCGCTCTCGCGTGATATGAGCCATGACTACCTGACCATCGTCTAATATTAATTCCGCCTGAATTTCCCAGCCGAGATGAATCAAGCGGTTCACTCTTGCCGGTACGGAACTGCCGTTGGGGTTTGTGTCTACGACTACATCATGGGGACGCAGAAATATCTCAGCTTGGGTCGAATCAAACCCGTTTGCCTCGAAAATGCGGGAAGTGCTAGGCAACACATTCACCGGGCCAATGAAACTCATGACAAACGGTGTCGTTGGGCGATCGTAAATCTGAGCGGGTGTGCCGATTTGTTCGACTCTGCCTTTGTTCATCACCACAATTTCATCGGAAACTTCCATTGCTTCTTCTTGGTCGTGGGTGACGAATACTGTGGTGACGTGGACTTCATCGTGCAGGCGTCGCAACCAAGCCCGCAAATCTTTACGAACTTTGGCGTCTAAGGCTCCAAAGGGTTCATCTAGTAGCAATACTTGGGGTTGAACTGCTAATGCTCTCGCTAAGGCAACTCGTTGCCGCTGACCGCCGGAGAGTTGGGAAGGGTAGCGATCGCCTAGTCCGCTCAGTTGCACTAACTCTAGCAATTCTTCCACCCGCGCTTTTACTTTGCCTTTGGGAGTTTTTTGGATCTCCAAGCCAAAGGCAATATTTTTGCGGACGGTGAGGTGCTTAAATAGGGCATAGTGCTGGAATACAAACCCGATATTCCGGTCTTGAACGCTCTGATGAGTGGCATCTTGACCCGTAAGCCAGATTTTGCCGCTATCTGGCATTTCCAGACCGGCTATCAGTCGCAGCAGTGTAGATTTACCAGACCCCGAAGGTCCTAAGAGCGCTACCAGAGAGCCTGATTGAATTTCTAAGTTGACTTCGTCAACGGCTTTAAAACTGCCGAACTGTTTAGAGACGTTTTCAACAACAATGCCCACTGCTTTCGACCCCTAGACAAGAATATTTTTTTAGCTATCCTATCTGGGTTTTCATTGACCCATCAAACTCAGAATAGACTAATCTCCGGTTTATCGATGAGATTAACGTACATATATACCATACATATATACATTTATAATGCCTTGACGTTGTTTGATGCGTCAGTCCTGAGATGCGATCCAACGACAACAACCAAGGGCGCAAGTTTTCAATGTGTTAAGCTCTGTTGCAATTCAGTCACAACCCCCGCGATCCCACTGGGACAACCGAAAAGTCCGTGATACCATCTCAGCTTGTAGCCGTAAGATAATCGGGAGAATAGCTTTGGTACTACGGGTTGCTGTTGTGGGATCGGGTCCGGCGGGTTCCTCTGCTGCCGAAACGCTCCTTAAAGCTGGAATTGAGACTTACCTGTTTGAGCGCAAGCTAGACAACGCCAAGCCTTGTGGCGGGGCAATTCCGCTATGCATGGTGAGCGAGTTTGACCTACCGCCGGAGATTATTGATCGGCGGGTCAGAAAAATGAAGATGATCTCACCTTCCAATGTTGAGGTGGATATCAACATTGAAAAAGAACATGAATATATCGGTATGTGCCGCCGCGAGGTATTGGATGGATACCTACGCGATCGCGCAGCTAAATTGGGTGCTTCTTTAATTAACGGCACTGTTTATAAACTCGATATTCCCACGAATAATACTGACCCTTACACCTTGCACTACGCCGATCACTCAAACGGTAGTGCTGAAGGAACCATGAAAACCCTGAAAGTCGATCTGGTGATTGGGGCAGATGGGGCGAATTCCCGCATTGCTAAGGCAATTGACGCTGGGGATTACAATTATGCGATCGCCTTCCAAGAGCGCATTCGCCTGCCAGAAGATAAAATGGCTTACTACAACGACCTGGCAGAAATGTACGTCGGTAACGATGTTTCCACCGACTTCTACGCCTGGGTATTCCCCAAATACGACCACGTCGCCGTCGGTACCGGCACCATGAAGGTGAACAAAGCCGACATCAAAAATCTGCAAGCAGGCATCCGCAAGCGTGCCGCTAGAAAACTCGCAGGCGGCGAAATCATCAAAGTCGAAGCTCACCCGATTCCAGAGCATCCCAGACCCCGCCGCGTTGTCGGTCGCGTTGCTCTAGTGGGAGACGCCGCCGGAACGGTTACGAAGTCTTCTGGCGAGGGAATTTACTTTGCCGCCAAGTCAGCGCGGATGTGTGCGGAAACCATTGTAGAAACCTCCAACGGTGGCACCCGCATCCCCACAGAAGCCGACCTGAAGCTGTACCTGAAGCGTTGGGATAAGAAATACGGCATCACCTACAAGGTGCTAGACATTCTGCAAACCGTCTTTTATCGCTCCGATGCCACCCGCGAAGCTTTTGTGGAAATGTGCGCCGACAAAGACGTGCAGAAGCTTACCTTCGATAGCTACCTCTACAAAACAGTAGTTCCGGCAAATCCCTTGATTCAGATGAAAATTACTGCCAAAACTATTGGTAGCCTGCTGCGGGGTAACGCGCTAGCTCCTTAGTGGTTTTTATCAGTAAGCGGAAACATTTGAGAAGCAAAAAAACCTAGAACATTAACAAATTGCTTTTCAGCCAGCGTTGGATCTTAAGAATCTAACGCTGGTTTTTTCTATGTGTACAGGACTTACGCAAAGCTTATACATATAGCGTTTTTTCGGGTTCAATCCCCCTGTGGTTGCCCTTACTATGTGGTGATGATGCGTAAGTCCTGTATATTTCACCCAACTGATAAAATGCGTTAACTTTCTACCAAGGGCTACCAATCATTGTGAAAGCCGACCAGAAATAAGGATGCTTTAGGTCTTTATCTCCTATTGATGCAAGAGAGGAAGGTAGAGGCATATTGCCATCGGGAGTATGCAGTTGTCCTCCTTCTAGTCGCACCTCTCCCTTCAACATTGCCAACTGCGCCTGTCGCAAAGCTTCCGCCTTGATAGGGGCTTTTTTCAATTCTTTGTAGAAATCTGTCATCAGCCCCAATGTGCCTTCATCGCTGACGTACCAAAGACTTGCCAGCGCTGACTTAACGCCTGCTTGCACGGCAAACCCTGCAAAGCCCAACTCCGCTTCCTCATTTCCTAGTGCTGAACGACAGGCACTTAGGACTAACGGGACTTGAACTTTGTTCAAGCCCAAACAAGCCCTAAATGGGCTAGGTGTAAGGCAAATACGTCAGTATTCTCCTGAAGCCAACGGACAAACCGATAGGATATAGCTGTTCTAAAAGCTGAC
>NZ_JBYCCT010000028.1:0-16453 GCF_057473865.1 Coleofasciculus sp. H7-1 | reverse complement strand
CATTCCGCACAGATGTGATTTTGCTTACCTTGCTTCACACCATTCTTACGGGTATGAGTAGAACCACAACGAGGACATTGCATGGCTAAGCACCTTGAATTCATACTTTATTATGCAACGCCCAAAAAAATTGGGGCAGTTCTAGAAAATATCCTAGAATTACCCCAATTTATATAACGCTCAATTAGCAATTAGCGCGCCTTATGCGATCGCTGCCATCTTCACGTCGTTATTTGCCAGAACCTCTTGCAGTTCCTCAGCGTCTACCGTTTCCTTTTCAATCAGCATCTGAGCCAATTGATCCAGAATGTGACGGTTATTCAGCAACACGTCTTTGGCACGATGGTAAGCTTGATCCACCAAATTGTGGACTTCATCATCAATCGTCGCCGCAGTTGCTTCCGAGAAATCTCGCTCGGCGGAAATGTCGCGTCCCAGAAACATATTGCCTTGCTGACGACCTAGAGCAACTTGTCCCAAGCGCTCGCTCATGCCAAATCGCATCACCATTTGACGCGCCACACGAGCCACTTGCTGCAAATCATTCGAGGCACCCGTTGTCACCTCTTCTTCACCGAAGATGATTTCTTCAGCAATCCGACCGCCCAAGGCTACTGCCATCTGATTTTGCAGATAAGAGCGGCTGTACAGACCAGAATCCATCCGGTCTTCACTCGGTGTAAACCAAGTCAAACCACCCGCACGACCGCGAGGGATGATGCTGATCTTTTGCACCGGGTCATAATCCGGCATCAGGGCACCGACGAGAGCGTGACCCGCTTCGTGATAAGCCACCAAGGTTTTGCGCTTCTCGCTCATCACCCGGTCTTTCTTCTCTGGGCCAGCTAGCACCCGGTCGATGGCATCATTCATTTCATCCATCGAGATTTCGGTCAGGTTGCGACGAGCCGCCAGAATTGCCGCTTCGTTCAGCAAGTTGGCGAGGTCAGCACCCGTGAAACCAGGGGTACGACGGGCAATTTTCTCCAAATCCACATCCTTGGCCAGCGTTTTGCCACGAGCGTGAACGTTGAGAATTTCCAAACGACCAGCATAATCAGGACGATCCACGACCACCTGACGGTCAAATCGACCCGGACGCAACAGTGCTGCATCCAGTACATCTGGGCGGTTCGTGGCAGCAATGATAATAATCCCGGTGTTGCCCTCGAAGCCGTCCATCTCGGTCAGCAACTGGTTGAGGGTTTGCTCCCGCTCATCGTTGCCGCCGCCTAAGCCTGCACCCCGCTGACGCCCCACGGCATCAATTTCATCGATAAATACGATACAGGGAGCATTTGCCTTGGCTTGTTCAAACAGGTCGCGCACGCGGGAGGCACCCACACCCACGAACATTTCTACAAACTCAGAACCAGAGATAGAGAAGAAAGGCACGCCTGCTTCCCCAGCTACTGCACGAGCTAGCAGCGTTTTACCCGTTCCCGGAGGGCCAACTAGCAGCACGCCTTTGGGAATTTTTGCTCCAATGGCGGTGAAGCGGTCGGCGTTCTTGAGGAAGTCAACGACTTCATTCAGCTCTAGCTTGGCTTGGTCAATGCCAGCGACATCCCCAAAGGTGACTTGGGTTTGCGGTTCCATTTGGACTCTGGCTTTGGATTTGCCAAAGTTCATCGCTTGAGAGCCTGGGCCACTCTGAGCGCGTCGTAGCAAAAAGAACAATCCGACCAGAAGCAGAACGGGGAAAAACAGACTGCTCAAGGCGCGGAACCAGAAGCTTTCATCGCTCTGGGGCAAAACTGAAATGTCTACACCCTTGGTGGACAGAATGCCGATCAGGTCTGGGTCATTAGGCAGGTTAACGACTATCTTGCTGCCGTCTTGCGCGGTGACAAGCGCCTTAGTGCGGTCGGCATTAAGACCAACTCTTTCAATCCGACCGTCTTGAACTTCCTGAATCAACTTGCTGTATTTCCAGGTTTCCCGGCTTTGGGGTTGTTTGTCTAAAAATGCTGTTCCTAAGGCGATTACAACTATTGCCAGCAGCGCATACAGCCCTGCATTTCTCCACCGCTTATTCACCGAATTTCCTCCTAAGCTCTAGGATGTGGGGACGCTTTGAATTTTTATTTGTATTAACTTATGTTAACCCGTCTCAGAATTCCTTGACACGGTTGGTTCATAGAAACCTTCAACAACGTCATCTATCTTCATCGTAACCGTCGCCACAAAAACAACCATCCCAGCCGGAACAATATACTCCCACACACTCTTATGGGTGGGGCTACCAAAGCCTGTCGGGAGCAGGCGTAAGACTCCTAGCCTGCTCCCGACAGGCTTCGTTTGTTGAGCCGCGACTTCTGTCGAGCTTTTTACTCTCATGGGGATGCTTTGTGGGTTTGGTAGCTCTGAAACAAGCTTTGCAATTGCTCTAGGCTGCTGTGAAAAGGGTCAAAAGTTAAAGTGCTGTCCTGGCAAAGAACGGTATGAATCGGAAGGACTTGCACCACGCAATTACTATAAGCAAGAACAGACAATCCTTTCACAAAGTCAGCATCCCAAGGCACTTCCCCAGGAGTTAAATTTTGACTTCCCAGCCAGTTGATGAGTTGCGATCGCGCTACTCCCGGCAAAATTCCTGCATCCAGAGGCGGCGTCCACCACTTACCATCTCGCCATCCCCAAAGATTGCCCGTACTGGTTTCTAACCAATTTCCCCCATCATCGACCAAAATTGCTTCTTTCGCTCCCATCTGCTGGGCTTTTCCCAATGCCAGCCAAGCAGACAGGTAGTTCCCAGTTTTATGTTCGGGAATTGAGCGGCAAAATAAAGGTTCTGCCGCTAGCCAACTTTCTATACCATCTTTTTGGCGTTTTGTCAAATCGTCGGGGAAAAACCGCCCGGTAATCCACTCTCGCCCATCGGGAAATATGGTAATTCTGAGAACGGGGAAGTGTGGGATTAACGCTTCTGCTTCTTGCCGTAATCGTTCCCAGTCTGGCTGCTGCCAGTCAAAAGTTTGCAAACTGCAACAGATGCGATCGCAATGTCCCATCCAGTTAGTCAGTTGACTATCCAACGACTGTTCGTAAACCCGCAGCGTTGTAAACACCTTAGCTCCATAAAGCAACCCCGGATCGTCAATCGCTAATTCCAGGGTTCCCGACTCAATCAGGTTGCCGTTATACCAGTACATCTAATCACCTTCGGGTGAGTACAATATACTTCAACGTAATACACAAAGGCGACGAACAACGCGATCGCATCACCAACTAGAGAACTAGATTCAAAGAATTTCTAGCCAAGCTAGCGATCGTTGCAGCTAATACAGCTGCCTCGACTGGCTTAGGGATGTGCCTCTGGAAGCCTGCCGAAATCGCACGCTCACTGTCCTCGCTTCTAGCATACGCCGTCAGTGCCGCCGCAGGAATCTGTCCTCCTTGCTCTGGCGTCATTGCTCTAATTTTGCGGATCAGCGTGTAGCCATCCTCATCGGGCATCCCAATGTCGCTCACCAAGACATTTGGCTTTACCTGTTCCAGCGCCTCAAGTGCCTCCTGTGCCGATGCCACTGCTGTCACCCTAGCCCCATACTGTTCAAGAGCGATCGCCAGAAAATCTCGGCTATCAGCCTCGTCATCTACAACCAGCACCTGTAACCCTTCAAGTACAGTGCTGAAGACTGATGAAGACTGAGGACTGAGTGGGCTTTCTTGCTCAGTCCTCAGTCTTTTCAACTCACTCCTAATTATCAGCGGCAGCTGCACCGTAAATATTGCCCCTTGCCCCTCACCAGGACTGTCAACACAGACGGTTCCGCCGTGTAGTTCTGTCAGGTGACGAACAATTGCCAAACCTAAACCAAGCCCAGTTTGCGATCGCGTGCTGGTACTATCAGCTTGACGGAAGCGCTCGAAGACATAGGGCAGAAAGTCAGCCTCGATTCCTTTGCCTGTATCGCTCACCTCCATCTGAGCATAGGAACCAGTGCAATCGAGCTTGATTTCAACTCGTCCCCCAGATGGCGTGAACTTGATCCCATTCGAGAGCAAGTTCCAGACAATCTGCTGCAAGCGGTTTGGATCGCCTAAAACCAAACCAACGGCGGGATTGAGTACCGACTCCAGTCGAATGCATTTAGCCGCAGCTGCTAAATGCACCGTCTCCATAGCCGCTTGGACGATCGGCATCAGATTAACCGGGCACACATTCAAGGAAAGTTTGCCTCGAATCATCCGCGAGACATCCAGAAGATCCTCAATCAACTCTGCCTGTAACTTAGCGTTGCGCTCAATTGTTTCCAGTGCGCGAGCAGTCGTTGCTGCGTTCAATTTCTGAGTGCGAAGCATCCCAGACCATCCAATTATCGGGTTGAGGGGCGATCGCAACTCGTGAGAAAGTACCGCCAAAAACTCGTCTTTCATCCGGTTCGCCGCCTCCGCCTCGGCACGAGCCGCCTGTTCGCTAGCCAACAGTTGGGTACGTTCTTCCTCCGCTCGCTTGCGCTCCAGTTCGGCTGTAGCACGGGTGGCAAAGATTGTCAGCAGCGATTCTGCTAGTGGGATATTCTGCAACGGTTTTCGATCCATCACCCCAAGCAATCCCAGCACACTGCCTGTGGAGTCTAAAAGTGGAGTTGCGATATAGCTGTCAACTTCCATCTGGGCAAGCAAAAAATTACCTGAAAATTGCGCTAGGAGATCACGGGGATAGCAGCATGGCTTCCCCTGCCTAATCACCTGTTGGCAAGGCGTATTCAGCAGTGAATATTCAATGTTGTCTAAAATCTTACTTTCGGCGCATAAAGCAATAGTGCTGACCTTTTCTTTGTCTTTCTCAGCCAATTCCCCAATGAAAGCGTAATCAACACCCAATGCCTTGGTGAGGTGTTGCACCAGTGAGTAGAAAAACGCCTCCCCTGTGGCTGCCGAAACTCCCTTAGTTACCTCAATGAGAGCGGCATCCATCTGGGCAATTTTATGTGCAGCCAGCCGCAACTCTAACTCATCAACCACCATAGCCGCTAGGTCAGCAAGGGTTGCTCGCTGCTCTGCACTTAACTCATGGCGCGGTTTGCTGTCTACAAGACAAAGGGTGCCAAGATTAAAGCCATCCTTAGCGATCAGGGGGGCACCCGCATAGAAGCGAATGCCCGGTTCGCTAATTGCATAGGGCATACAAGCGAAGCGGGGATCTTTTCTTGTATCTGCAACAACTAAAACATCGTCAGACAAAATAGCGAAGCTACACATTGTTGCTTCACGATTAATTTCGCGGGTGTCAAAGCCGTAGCAGGATTTAAACCAGGCTCGAAATTTGTCAACCAAAGAAACTATGGCAATGGGTACGTCAAAAAGACGAGCCGCCAGAGCCGTAATGCGGTCGAAGCTTTCTTCAGGAGGTGTATCGAGGATATTGTAGCGACGCAGTGCCTCTAGGCGTTCTATTTCGTTAGGCGGCAGGGGAACAGTGGTCAAAGTACCTCCAGAAGACACTCCTAAAATATGGTTTGGGGCAGCTAAGATAGCTTTGTGTACCTGTCAAAGAGCGCCATATTTATAATTATTTAAATTTTACGGCACTCTCAAGTAAAACCAAATACTCTACCACAATCAGGGCAATAAACACTGCAATTATTGACACTGTTGGGATCGGAAGCGCGATCGCTTACCGGCTACTAACCACGATGGAACATAGTTGACACAAGCTACGCCTAAAGGTATAAGACTCTTTTAGAAAGATTCGCTAACTATGCCACAACACAAAATAATTCTTAGGCGTAGAAGTTTAGGTGCGGTGTGTGCGTTCCTGTTGCTCATAGGCGGTAATCGGTTGCCGCTAATCGCTAACACTCTGCTAATTATTAAATTTGAGAGATAGCGATCGCTTCCCTTTTTCCTATCTTTATGCTTTTTATTCAGGGGTGGTGAAAAGCGATCGCCATCCAGTTCGCCCAAGTTAGCGTCTTCACTTAGGGTAATCCCCTAGTACAAATTCTTCCCTGAACTGGGTGATTTTGGATTCCTGCCTCTGACTTCACTGAACTGCTTAGATAAATCGAGTATTATCTTTTGGATATTCATCCATAGTCTGAATCAAAAGTCTGAATCAAAGCCAGAGGTTGAGATTGTTTGACACTCCCCGCCGTAAAACGGACGGGGATTCTTAAGAAAATAAAGCCTCAGTAGACTTTGATTCGTAACGGCTGTGCCAAACAGCCTCTAGACAGTCCGGTAAAACCATTCTGCTTACTTTTGCGTCCGATATTCGCCGCGCCTTGTGCGTCAGCATTAATCAAATGTCCTTCTTTACTCCGATACAATCCACGCTTAACTCGCTTACCAGAAAACTGGTAAGTAGCTGGCTTGTCGGCATTGTAGACAGGCAACTCATCGCCATCCAAAAAACTGGATTTAGATGTGTAAGATTCTTCCTGCTCCTTGTATTTCAACCCATATCGCTCGCAGAGATATCTAAGTTTATTTCTCAGGATATAAAAGGGAATCTGGACAAAGTTTTGATTGGGGCGACGACCAAGATTGATATCTTGCTTCATCCCCAGGTTGAATCCGACAATCAAGCATTCAATTTTAGTATTAACGCAATGGTCGATTATCAGTCTTGCAGCTTTATTCAGGTAATCCCTGATTTGATTGCTACGATTGACATACAGCCGAGCCTGACGCTCGGTAAGTTTTTCTATCTTCTGTCGATCTTTGATAGATTGCAGTCTAGCATTTTCCTTGTTGAACCACTGGTTAATAGATTTAAGGAAGCGACCATCCACAATAAAGGATGCCCCATTGGTGTCAACACAAGTTGCCAGATTGTCCAATCCAAGATCGATCGCCAGAGAACTACCCGCAATCGTTTCGGAGGGTTCATTGGCACTTTTAGAGATATACTCAACCTCGAAGAATCGAGCATCGTATTTAGGGTGAATCCGAACCTCTTTGATAGTATCGGGGTCGAGTCGTTCTGGAAAGTTAATTACTAGATCTCCAAATCCCTTTTTAAAAGCATAGGACATCGGTACTTTAAACTTTCCATCTTTGACTTTAATCCGAGGGATTATCAACACGAAATACCCATCTTTGGGCAGGTAGTGAGGAAGTCTTACCTTCTGTTGATAAGTGCCAGATTTAACCGCATTAATCAGTCCAAAAAAGCTGTTAAAGGTTCGATCTACCACCTTCAATGTTTGCTGTGCAATGTCTGTATTGAGGGCTTGGTAGTTCTCATTCTCTTTGCACAGATGGTAAGCCGACTCATAGCGCAAGTGTTTACGTTCCTCAAAAAAGTATTGGCGAACGGTGTAAAGACCCACATTGTAGAGGTTCTTACTCAGCCTGCACAACTCTCTCAGAGCCAAGAATTCGGCTTTGTCAAGGTCGCGTAGTTGGTTTTTCTGAGTTGAGTACATAAACATTACTTTCGCTGATATCATCATTATATAGCGAAAGTTAACCAACAACAAGTTATTTTTGCCATGCATAGATTTATTGCTCATTCGTCGCTCACCCCGATATAGCCGATATCTAACGATTGTCGGTTTCGGTTGGGGTGAGACTCCTCACTCGCCTCAAGCACCCTCCCCGCGCTAAAAGCGACGGGGTTTCTCGGAGGTTCCGATGAATAAAGAGAAACGTCGCTGGTTTCAAGTTGCTTTCCAGCTAAAAGGCTCGGTCATTCCAGCAGTGTTACCTAGAACATTTGTGTGCGGTGCTTTTGGTTTGATTATTTCTGTCCTTTATCATTTTAAATTGGCTGTATCATTGCCAATTTTGGCTAGCTTAATTCCTAATATTGTTTTAGGTTTATTACTGGTTTTTCGGACAAATACAGCTTACGAAAGATTTTGGGAAGGTCGGAAATGCTGGGGCAATTTAGTTAACACCGTCCGCAACCTGGCTCGTCAAATCTGGGTGTCAGTTGACGAAAATGAACCGAAGGATCGAGAGTCAAAAATTGCCGCTTTGCGTCTTCTAGTAGCTTTTTCAGTAACTACCAAATTGCATCTAAGATCGGAGCAAGTCAACAGCGAACTAGAAGATTTGATGTCCGCCTCTCGTTATTTTAAGCTAAAGACAATGAACAATCCACCGCTAGAAGTTGCTTTTTGGATTGGAGATTATTTACAAGAACAACATGGTCGAAGTTGTTTAAATATTTATCAAATGAATTCTCTGCAAAACTTGATTAATATACTGGTAGACAATTTAGGCTCTTGCGAACGCATTCTCAAAACTCCAATTCCAATGGCTTATGCTATTCATCTCAAGCAGTTAATGTTAATTTATTGTCTATCTTTGCCATTCCAAATGGTTGCACAGTTGCATTGGTGGACTGGACTAACGGTTGCTTTGATTAGTTTCACATTGTTTGGAATTGAAGAAATTGGAATTGAAATTGAAAATCCATTTGGTCACGATCCAAATGACCTGCCTTTAGATGCGATTTGTGCTACTATGCGGCGCAATATCGAAGATTTGATTTCTCTAGCCCCTAGTGTTAGGGATTGGAAGAACACACCAATCGATAAGGCAGGATAGGAAAAAAAGCCTGCTAGCGATCGCTTAAGACGAATACGATTTTACTTGATGTCTGCATCACAAAGAGAAATTACGATTGAGCGCTTCGATATTCCTTAGGATACATGACGCTTTTTGGAACCTTGGTATCATATTTAAGAAATTAAATTATGCCCAAAAGGAAATCCTCAATGAATGGTGAATGGTTAATAAAACTTAGTGTAGTTTTATACTTTATAACGGCGACTGCACTACTGGCAGAACTGATGAATTTTCATCCATTTTCAGCTGCCCCAGTGGTGACTACCGAAGAACAAGTGCAACCGATTGCTGTAGATTATCAACTTTGAAAGCTAACGCCCCAGGGAATTGCCATTACTGAGGAGGATTATATAAATTTTTACAAAAACAGGCGAATCGAATTCGCTGTTATATATTGGCACGCATCGGGATGATCCCAAAAGAAAAGCGATCGCGCTTCGTTTAAAAGAAGCGATCGCTTGTTTCTCACCTCAAGGAGTCATTAAACCAAAGCGGCTTGCTTCAACTGTATCCCGTCAGACAGCTTCCCGCTACGCAACCATTCATCCATTTCAGATGCAATCTTAGCCGATTTGAGTTGTTCGGTGCAGTTCAGCGCCTTCCAGAACTTCTTTAAGCTATTTTAAAAAAGGGGATGCGATCGCCTGGGTTCGGTGTCTACCCCTACAAGCATCCGTATAGCCGTAGTTTAGTCTTAGTTTATTAAGTTATATGACAACTCAGGCTGGATTCATTTTAAAAGTGCTAGTCATCTCAGCTGCGCTGTCGATCTTGATTAAGTACGGTGGCCCCTATTTATCGATTCCAGCAACCCCAGCGCTGGTGCTGATGGTCGTGTTTCTGCCAACGCTGATTATGGCTGTATCCTTCTGGCAGCGATCGCGGCAATATCGCCAACTGGATTGATTTATATTTAGAGTATTAATCAATACCTAATTTAGTCAACTTCGACCAGTAAAAACACTGAGAAGCTCGACGCTTGGCAACTATCCAAACCCTACTTTCAACCTATGCGAAAGTTGCCAATATCGGCTAATCTAGCTGCATTGAACGGCAATTGCAGCCTATGTCAGCTCGGAGTCAACACCTGTGAATCTAGGTCAGTGGATTGGCTTATTCGTCTTAGTCGTTTCTCTCTATATTTTGTGGCAAATTCGGCAGGTGCTGCTGTTGGTGTTTGCCGCTGTTGTATTGGCGACTGCCTTGAACCGATTGGCGCGGCGGCTACAACGATCGGGAATGCAACATGGCATCGCTGTCCTGGTGTCGATTGTCTTATTACTAGCTCTGATTGTCGGGTTCTTTTGGCTGATTGTGCCGCCCTTTGCAGTCCAGTTTCAAGAACTCACAGAGCGAGTTCCCAGAGGGTTTGAGCGGTTGAATCTTTGGTTAGATCGCCTCAGAACTGGTCTTCCTAGTCAGCTGACACCGTATCTACCCGATGTGGAGAGCCTGAGCCAACAAGTACAGCCCTTAATCAATCGGCTACTGGGAAGCTCGGTCGCCTTTTTCTCCAGTTCTTTAGGGATTATCCTCAATATATTGCTGGTGCTGGTTTTAACCGGGATGTTGTTAGCAAATCCCCAAGCTTACCGCAAGGGATTTATCCGGCTATTTCCCTCTTTTTATCGGCGGCGAGTGGATGGGATTTTGGATCAATGCGAGGTGTCATTAGGGCGATGGTTTGGAGGCGCTCTGATTAGCATGAGTGTAGTGGCGCTGATGAGTATGATTGGCTTGTCGGTTTTGCGTATTCCCTCACCGCTAGCTCAAGGGATTTTGGCGGGAGTTTTAAATTTGATTCCCAATCTTGGCCCGACGATTAGTGTCATCCCACCAATGGCGATCGCGCTGTTGGAGGCTCCTTGGAAATGCTTGGCTGTGTTCGGTCTTTACTTTGTTATTCAGCAGGTTGAAAGCAATTTTTTAACACCCTACGTTATGGCTCAACAGGTGTCGCTGTTGCCAGCGGTAACGTTACTTGCCCAAGTATTTTTTGCCACCTTCTTTGGGTTTTTAGGGTTGTTCTTGGCGTTACCGCTAACCGTTGTCGGTCAGATTTGGGTCAAAGAAGTCTTATTCAAAGATGTCCTCGATCAATGGCGCAATCAGCGTGAAGTTGCTTTTGAAACCAAGGGTGCAGAGTTATCCGATGAAGCTGCTGAATTTGATAAAGAAACTGGAGCCTTGTCGGAAGCAAATTCATCCATCAATGACAAGCCTAATCTTGATAACGAGAATCAGCCGAATGTTGATGACGTAACTGGCAAACAGAAGAAGTAGCGATCGCTATCATCAGTAACCTCCGATAAAATAATCCTACTTTCTCAAATTGCCCTATTGGAATACGACAACACTTGCAAGTATCTTGCCGAGAATTACCCAGATGAATTTGCCAAGTGGCTACTTTCATCTGAAACTTCAGACATCCTGGTAATCAAAACCGAACTCAGTCTGGAACCGATTCGCGCCGATTCTGTTACCTTCCTGCAAGTCGCCAACCAAATCTTGCACCTGGAATTTCAAACCTTGGCGCAATCGACTCCTCCCCTCGACTTCCGGATGCTCGACTACTATACGCGACTGAAGCGGCAATATGGGTGTGAAATTGTGCAGGTGGTGATTTTTTTGCAAGCCACTACCTCAGAACTCGTCTTTCGACAGCAGTACACAGACACAAACACCAGACATGAATATCGAGTCATCCGTCTGTGGGAGGAAGATCCCACCCCACTGCTAGCAAACCCTGCGCTCCTACCCCTGGCAACCTTAGCTCGCAGCGATTCACCCAGAGCCTTATTAGAGCAAGTCGCCGCTGGGGTCGCTACGATCGAGGAAACCACCGAGCGACAGAATATCCTAGCTTGTGCAGGAGTGCTGGCTGGTTTGCGGTTTAAAAAAGATTTGATTCAACAACTATTACGAGAGGAAATTATGCAGGAATCTGTTATCTATCAAGACATCCTCCAAAAGGGAGAGCAACGAGGTCTGCAACAAGGTCTGCAACAAGGAGAGGTGGCGCTAATTTTGCGACTGCTCAGGCTACGATTTGGTGACATTAATCCTGAAGAGCAAGAACAGATTCGCGGTTTATCTATCCCTCAGTTAGAGGAATTGGCGGAGGCGCTGTTGGATTTCTCCAGCCAAACTGATTTAGTTAGCTACTTGGCGGCGATAGAATCATCGGCAATCTGAACAGCAGCGCACAACGCGAACCTATAAACGGGGTCGCCCCAAGGGGTATCGCAATAGTGGAAACTAGGGATGAGCAAAAGTCCGACCCTTCAACCTTCCCTATGCGAACCCTTGCCGAAATTAACGACAAAATCAGCCACCAGCGTGCAGTGGTGTGGACAACAGAAGAATTAAAAGTACGGGTGGCAGAAGTGGGAGTCACCCAAGCTGCGAAGCAAGTAGATGTGATTACCACCGGCACCTTTGAGCCGATGGAGTCGTCGGGGGCGATTATTAACTTGGGACACACCGACCCCCCGATAAAAATTCGTCAATGCTGGTTAGATGGTGTTTTAGCCTACTCTGGCTTTGGGGCAGTGGATTTGTATCTGGGAGCAACCCAGATGGTGGAATATCGGAGTAGCGGCGACCCCTTGGACGGCGAAGAATCCAGAGAACGCGGCGGCGGTCATGTGATTGAAGACTTAATTGCTGGTAAAACGGTGCAACTACGCGCCATTGGACAGGGGACGGACTGCTATCCTCGTGCTTCCTTTGAGACAACTATCACCCGCGACACAATTAACCAGTTTTATCTATATAATCCTCGCAATCTATACCAAAATTTTATCGTCGGGGTGAATGGAGGCGATCGCCCCCTTTATACTTACCTCGGTCCCCTGCAACCCCGCCTCGCCAATGCCGTCTACTCAAACGCTGGGGCAATTTCTCCCCTCCTGAACGATCCAGACCTGCAAATGATTGGGATTGGCACCCGGATTTTCTTAGGCGGCGGCGTCGGCTATGTGGCTTGGGAAGGCACCCAACACTTCCCCTTGCAAAAGCGCTTGCCAAATCGAACGCCCGTTGGTCCTGCTGCCACTCTTGCCTTAATGGGAGATGCCAAACAAATGAATTCTCGCTGGGTGCGCGGTTGCTATTTCAAAAATTATGGCCCTTCTCTGATGCTGGGCGTTGGCGTCCCGCTGCCCGTTTTACAAGAGCAAGTCGTCGCCAATTGTGCCCTGCAAGACAAGGAGATCGTGGCACCTGTTGTCGATTTCTCGATTCCTCGGCGCGTCCGTCCCACTTTTGGTCTCGTGAGTTACGCCCAGCTCAAGACGGGACGCATCACAATTGAGGGCAAACCCGTGCGGGTCGCCCCCTTGGTTAGTCTATTTTTTTCCCATCAAGTGGCGCTGGAGTTGAAGCAATGGATTGATGCGGGGAAATTTACCCTCACCGAACCTGTTGCCCCAATTCCAATGGATCGGTCGTTTTTACCCCAAGACCGATGGGGTTCTCAAATTTCCCTGGATTAGTCATTCGTTATTAGGCTGTAACTCATCACAGTGACTAATGACTAACAGCCTGTTTATTCTGGCGGCGGGGAAGAGCGCTTAACTGGCTTTGGCAAGGGTTCTCGGCGTTTGGGGGACGGGGGCGCGATCGCTGCGGGTCTTTCTTTGCCTGGACGCACGGGACGCTCTCGACTTCCTCCTCCTGGCTGTCTGCTGGGAGGACGCCCACCTCCACCTCGGAACGGCTTCTTGCCCGGAACCTTTCTGGGAGGCAGGCGACCAATATCCTGGCTCTCCTGAATTACCAGGGAGTTCCCCTGTCGCTGCACCTGCAAATCCATGAAATGACCGACTGCTTTTTCTTGGACAACACCAATGAGTTTCAACTTGAAAAACTTGGGCGTGTCTTCCTGCTTGCGGGGAGACTGCTTAATCTTGACAATGATGCCTTCTTCTTCTTCCCGCGACTGAAAAATCACTTCTCCGCGAATCGAAAAATAGCCATCGTTCGCCGCCGATTCGCTTTGAATATCCGTTGGTTCGGACGATTCCGCTGTTTCCGCTTCTGGGTCAGACGACGGTTGGTTCAGCCTTTCCGGCTCCCAAACGCCCACAATCTGGACGTGCAAGTTGCCGTCTTCTTGTCGCATCCGGGGATAGACAACCCATAAATGTTCCTGCTCTAAGTTCAGGTGATTTTTGACTAAACTCATCACCCGACCCAATAGCACGGCATCGATGGCTGTTCCATCGGTTGCCAGCAGCATTCCTCGCGTAAATTGCTCGTCAGAGGACGTGTACTTACCCTTTACTAGGCCAATGGCCCGGTATTGCATAGGTTCGCTAGGCGGAGGAATGGGTTGCTGTCGGGTGACAGCAGGATTCTCCTCAGTTGTTTGTTCCAAATCGCTGTTTGACGCTGTATCCGCTGGCGTTTGCGGACTGGGTAGTGGTGGTGGTTCTGGCTTAGGATCGCCAGAAGACTGGGGTAATTCGGAGAACCGGTTCACAGAAGGACTCATAATACTCCTCGCGGCGGAGACACATCCCCTTGGGGGGAGTCAGTCAGCTCATTGTACTGAATGCGGCGATCCGACTGGTAGATCCGCAATGTTTTTGCACTCAGCAAAAACTCCTACACCTTATCAAGTTCAGTTCCATGCTGTCACTATTTTAAAACGTGGAGACGGTGATGCTGTTTGCCAAGTGTGACAGTGGAAAATAAGATTGTGTTTGATAATGGCAATAGAGTTCAGAGCAGTCGTGTGTCCCAAAAGCGCAATCGCTGGTTTATTAATCTAGTCCTAGGGCTGGGTGTGTTGATCTTTGTCGGATTGTCTATCATTCCGTTGGTGGGTATTGTTTTTGACGGCAAACAGCCTACTACTGGGGCAACACCAACACCAACCCAGACAGCAGGGGTAGCCAATCAGTCGGAACTGGAAGCGCAGGCGAAAGGTTACGAACTGGTTTTGCAGCGAGAACCAGAGAATCAAACGGCGCTGCGGGGGTTGTTGGAAGCGCGGCTAAAAATGCGGGATATCAAAGGCGCGATCGCTCCTTTAGACAAACTGGCGAAGCTAAATCCAGATCAAAGCGAGTACGCAGTTTTACTCGCGCAGGCTAAACAGCAAACTGGGGATCGAGAAGGGGCTGCCCAAACTTATCGTTCGATTTTGACTTCTAAACCGGGAGATATGAACGCCCTGCAAGGTCTTGTGAGTCTCCTGGTACAACAAAACCGTCCGGAAGCAGCGATTGGATTGCTGCAAGACACGTTGAAAACGGCTCCACAAGTGAATCAAGTTCAACCGGGTAGCGTTGATGTCACTTCGGTGCAGTTAGAGTTGGGCAAGGTTTACGTTGAGCTAAAGCGCTATCCGGAAGCGATCGCTATCTACGATGATGCGATCAAAGGCAATAAACAGGATTTTCGTCCCGTGCTAGCGAAGGCGCTGGTGCTGCGAGAACAAGGTAAAATCGCCGAAGCTAAACCTCTATTTAATACAGCGATCGCCTTAGCTCCAGCCAGAGTCAAAGACCAAATTAAACAACTGGCGGCTGACGCACCCGCACCCACTACTTCGCCTTCTGCCTCTCCCAGTGTTGCGCCTTAGGAATTAACAATTAACAATTAAAAACATGATTTTTAATTGTTACGCTCCTTCCCACAGGGCGATCGCTCCAAAAAGCAGAAATAAGCCGCCGCCAATTGCTGTAATTAATCGCTCGGAGATTCGTCCGGCAATCATCCGACCCCCCAAAACTGCGATCGCTGCACAAATACTATGCCCCAAGATTGCCCCAGCCGTGACCCCCATCGCAGGCTGGGACGCGGCTAGCGCAATTGTGGCAATCTGAGTGCGATCGCCCCACTCTGCTAAAAATGTCAGCATAAAGGCTTCGAGTACAATCGCCCAAGGAGTTTTCTGCTTTGGCATTTTCAACTCAGCTTTTTTAACTGTAGCGATCGCTTCTTCGGCTTCTTCACAATCTACTCCCCCTGGCATCTGACTTGCTTCGTACAATAACTTCACCCCGAAGCCAACAAAAAAAATAATTTCCGCAAAATGAAGATAATTCTGGGGTAGTAGAGACGCCACTTGTCCCATGAGAACCGATAGTACCGTCATTGCTGCCAATGCCGCCACGACTCCTGCAAATACCAGTCGTCGGGAGTGGCGCATTGCCAGAATCACAGCAATGAAAAAGGTTTTATCGCCTAATTCGGAAAAAGTGATGAATAATAAACCGGCAGTAAAAGCTGTCAGCATCCTCTCAAGCTCCTCAGAATTTTCTACCTATCGCATCTGAGTGAGCTTTCTGGAGGGTACAGGGACTTCACCAGCAGCTCACATCAGATGTGAACTCGGTGAAGGTCTCGCTCCCAAGGCTTGAAACTTTAGTTCAGCGCCTACGCGCTTGTTTCTAGTTTCTTTAGCTTGTCACCTGAACCAGGCTCATCGCCAGTATGTTGATTCAGATGGGCTAGCGTAATTCTTCGCTAGCAGCTACTCCCCTTCATTGTTAAGTAATTATACATCTAACTATGGGTAGAAGAAAAGTAGTAAATTTACCTCAAACAGCAAGAAGGCTCACACCGTAATCTCTGATCCGGTGTCGAGATGAATTGCGAGTGAGTCGAGTTGCGTAGTTTGATTGTATTTGAGCGTAGCGAAAACAGAGAAAACTACAGCGACTTGATGAACAAAATATTTTATTTTTTGGTAACACAACTGTCTAAATACGCGTTATCATGAATATGTAAACACGGTAAGGACTATAGCATACTTCGACCCTTCGACAGGCTCAGGGCAGGCAGGCTCAGTAACCATCCTTCAACAGGCTCAGTAACCATGTACAGAGCAGCTAAAGTTAGAATTTATCCCACTGATCAGCAAGAATCCTATCTAGCTCAGTGTTTTGGTAATGCTCGTTGGTTGTGG
>NZ_JBYCCT010000027.1:0-20658 GCF_057473865.1 Coleofasciculus sp. H7-1 | reverse complement strand
GTGGTAGGTGGACAAGAAGGGATTTATCCCGCAAAGATGTGTGTGGATTTGCTCCGATGCCTGCTGGCTGCTAGAACATTTACAGAAACAGGGAAACTTGAGCCATTACTTGCTTGGGAAGAAGATAAGTCGTTAGTAGTGGTGTGAAAGTAGCGATCGCATTCCCCAACCACAACATAAATTAAGCGCGATCGCTACTTAGTTTCAGACTAGGGGGTGATTACAGCTTCCTCTTGAACTTGACACAATCGCTACAGAAGCTTGCAGGTCTGGTGGAGCGAAGGGAAGGGGAATGATTATTAAATCTTGGATGGTGATTGGGGGCGTGACTCTTTTAGTGGCGCTGGGGAGTAACATCATTACGCCGAATGATGTCAAGTGGTTCAAGCGCCTGCAACGACCAAGATGGTTAACGTTTGAGCCATTAATTCCAATTATTTGGACAGTCGTTTTTATTTGCGGTGCCTGGTCAGCTTATATTGTCTGGGAAAAAACCAAAAATTGGTGGCTGATGGCGTTCTATCTTTTAGTAGAAATTACGATTGTCGCCTATAACCCAATGATGTTGAGGCTACGCAGCCTTAAAGTTGGCACAATTATTGGCGCAATTGGTTCCGTTTTAGGTCTAATTCTGGCACTAATAGTCTTGCCGATTTCCGGTTGGGCGTCTCTGTTGCTAGTTCCCTATGTGTTGTGGAGTCCGATTGGAACTTATACCACCTGGAAAATGATGCAGCTCAATCCTGAAGACGCTTAGAGACGCGGACGACGCCTCCTAATCGCTTCTTGCTTGTCATCCCCGCTAGCGGGGGATAGAGGGAGGTACGGGGAGAGAGAAATCCTACTTTCCCCGTTAACGAGGGATTTAAGGTGAATGCAGCACCTGTTCGTAACGAGATCCGGCGCTTTCCCAGGTGTATTCTGTTTCGATAAGCGATCGCGCATTTTTCGATAACTGCTCTCTGAGATCGGCATCTTCAAACAGCTTGGCGATCGCGTCCGCATACTCTTCCACCCGGTTAGCCCGTAACGCCCGTAACGGCACGTTTTCCCCATCAACCGCTAATCCTTCCAAACCGCGATCGCTCCCCACCACGGGTACCCCAGCTGCCATTGCCTCCAACGTTTTATTTTTGATCCCAAATCCCGTCCGCATCGGCACCACGCAGACGCAAGACTTGTGCAAATACTCTGCCATTGAAGGCACGCGCCCCGACACACTAATCCCAGGACGCTTCCCTAAATCTACAACTTCCGTTCCCGGACGAGCGCCCACCAGTTCCAGCGTCGCATCTGGATATCGCTTCTGAACCTCCGGGAACACCTCCAAACTGAAAAAGCGCACCGCATCAATATTCGGCGTGTTATCCATCGCCCCAATAAAAATTAATCGGTGTCCCCCCGGATCGGCGGAACGCATGGGAAACTGAGTAAAATCTACCCCATTCGGAATTACTTGAATTTGGGCATTGGGATTAAATTCCTGAATTTGCTGCTTATCTTCCTCCGTCGTCACCACAATTGCCGAAAATTTAGAACAGTAGCGTTGTTCATAGCGGCGCAACAGCGGCAGATTTAGCCGATCTCGCAATGGCTTCTCAGATGTCCCCGTTTCTAGCTGGTTCTTGCACGTCCCGTAGACAGAACTATGGATATTCACCACCGTCCGCAGCGCCGGGGTTTTCCCATCCCTGCGCCGCCACTCAGGGCGCACATAGATTTCATTCACGCAATGTTCGCAAGTAATCGCCTCAAACTTGCCAGCAGCTACTGCTTCATCCACCCACTTCTGAATCTCTGGGGAGTATATAGACAGCACGCTGGGGGGTGTTCCCTCCTGCAAAAACGTACTGAAGCGCCGCAGCTTCCCCAACACTCCTACTTGAGAATTTTCCTGGGGACGAGGAAAAACCACCAACTCGTCCACCCACTCTTGCAGTCCTTCTATTTCTTCGTCCGTAACATCTCCACCGCGCTGCGTAATTAGAGTAATCGCATGGCTAGACTTGAGATACTTGAGTAAATTAAACGTCCTTACTTGCGTTCCCCCCCGTGTTGGCGGATAGGGAAAGGTGGAAGAGAGCATTAAAATCTTCATCGTAGACTGAGCGTTTGGTTAGATTTTACGGAGAGGGATAATATCGATACTATAGGCTTTCGCCTCATACTAGACTTGCCAGAGCGTGTATCTACTGCGTAAAACTAACAAGTAACAACAACTTCAGCTTATGCCCAAAGTTAGCGTTTGCATTCCCACCTACAATCGAGCTAATTTGTTGCCTTACGCAGTGAATAGCGTGCTGGCTCAAACTTATACAGATTTTGAACTAATTATCTGTGACGATGGTTCTACTGATGACACTCCAGTAGTAGTGAGTCAATGGAACGATTCGAGAATTCGCTATATCCGGCATCCGGTTAATATTAAGCGCAGTCGAAATATGCGCTCTGGTTTTGAAGCCGCTTGTGGAACTTATTTTATTAAATTTGACGATGATGATGCGCTAACGCCTGAATTTTTAGAAAAAACGGTAGCTGTTTTAGACGCTAATCCAACAATAGATTTTGTTTGTACAAACCACTGGATTATCGATGCCAGGGGAGAACGCAATGAATCAGCCACTTTAGAAAATTCTGCTAAGTGGGGAAAGGACAAACTTAAAGAGGGAATTATCCCCGATCTAATTACGGAAACCTTCAAAAAACAGAGCTTGCAGGTTGGTTCTACGCTTTTTCGGATGGAGTGTTTGCAGGAAGTCGATTATATGCGTCCGGAAGCAGATGGTTGTGAGGATTTTGATTTACTGGTGAGGTTAGCGATCGCCAGCAAGAATGGATACTTCCTGCCAGAATTTCTCATGGAATATCGAATGCACGGCGGTCAAAATAGTCTAAAACAAAATATTCACTTTTTAAAAGCAAAATCTTTCTGTCTAAATAGTTACGAATTTCCAGATCGGCAATTAGAAAAAACGCGATTAAATAAACTTGCCGGAACTCGACAAGCGCTAGGTTTAAGGCTGATAGAAAATGGCGAAACTTCAGAGGGACGCAAACTCTTGCAAGAATCTAGCCAAGTTTTGGGGAGTTCGCGTCAAGTAACTTTTGGTATAATGCTGTCTTACTTACCTACCAGTTTGCGGCAATTTGCTCTCCAAACCTTCCGTCGAATTCGCCCCAAAGATTACGCCGAGCAAGTTCGAGAAGCGGCTAATTGATGAAGAAGTAAATTGAAGCGATCGCTGTTACCGAAAGCTTTGCGAGTTCCTGCACTTAATGCGTTGTAACCAGTCAAATTATAAGGTTATTAGTTAATGTGGACTTGCATCGGCTTTTTTAATAGCTGCAATGAGTTGCTCTTTTTTCATCTTTGTACGTCCTTCTATATTCCGTTCTTTCGCGATCGCTTTTAACTCCGGAAGTTTCATTTTAGTGTAGTCATATTTTTTAGGCGCAGTCTTATCTTCTTCCGTCTTTACAACTTTTTCTAGCTGATTCAGGATAGGTTCAATTTTTTGAAAAAATTCATCAATATGTTCACTGAGTCTGTTGCTAATCAGTTGAAATTTTCTATCTATCAAACTCTCAATTTCAGGCAATATTTCAAGTTGTATTGCCTTATTTGATGGTTTAACCGTATTTAAAGGCTGTGTGTCAGCAACTTCTTCCTGATTATTAAAAAAACCTTTATTTCTCAGGAGTTTAACCTGCTCTATCAGCACTTTTTCATTTTCAGATTCAATAATGAAAGCTCCGATCATTTCGCCTTTACGAGGATCTATCTCCCTTGCCCTAACAGCGGCGTAGTATTCAAAGTCTCCATCAACTACCTCATAGGATTCCAGACTGGTTCGGCGAATAACTGGGGGATTAATAATACCTTCAGCTTGTAAAATTAACTCAGCAGCCCGATTTAAATCATCTTCTAAAAAAATTGAGCGGGGAACATTAGAATTTATTTTTTTTACGGCTACAAGTGAAGTGGATAATTTCATGGAGTTATTCCTATTTCGCGCAAAACTTCTTTTGCTAGTAACTCAAATTCCTTGGCTGAGAGGGAATCTGGCTTGAAATCAAGAACTGATATTGGATCTGGTATTTCCATATTACCTACAATCTGAACTTTTTCGGTACACTTTGCCAGATCCTCTCTTTCATAAATAACGCTTTCCATTACTTTTAACCCGTAGCGTTTGGGAATCACTTCTAAGCGCCCTGGTAAGGTATATTGCACAAATTTTGAATTTGTAGATATTTTACAAGGAAGAACCCCTAAGATTTCAATGGGTGGCTTATTAAGGAATTTTCGGAACTCATTATTTTTTTTAACAAATTCTTTGACATTTAATAACCCTTGATTAGCAAACGGTTTTAGATCGGAAGGAATAATTAGATAGTCGGCTGTAATTAGGGCAATTCTTGCATAAAGGTTTAAAGATGGTGGTGTATCAATAATTACAACATCGTATTGAGCTTCTACTGCTTTTAGTTTTTGCAGGAGCATTAGTTTACTAGAATCTTGTTGATTTAGATCGGTTTCGTATTGCATTAAACTGATGTGGGAAGGCAATACATCAATTTCAGGGTTAGTATATTGAGATTTTTTAGAAACTTCCTTGATGGGATAAAAGTCTTCTGACTGCAATAAATGACGAACATTGCAATCTTTTAGATCGTCTAGTTCTTCATCATCAAATTTTGCTAAGCCTGCGGCAAAGGTAGTGTTAGCTTGACTATCTAAGTCAACAATAAGGACTTTTTTTCCTTTCTTCCTAATAGCGGCGGCTAGGTTGACTACGGTTGTTGTTTTCCCTACGCCGCCTTTGTTGTGGTAAATTGCAATTATTTTCACAGTATGTTGCCTTTCTTCTTCTAAAATTGCAGTGGATAGGGGTTGAAAATTAATTGAATCAGCTTGTAAGTTTGTTATTTCAATCGAAGGTTTCTCTGCTAAGTTTTGAGAGGAAGTGATTTGGATATTAATTGGATCGGTCTGGATTTTTTTGACTTCAGTTGGATATTCAGGAGGTGTTCCCTTTAAGCTGTCTCTACCAATAAGAGTTTTAACATCGTCTATTTTTGAGTTAAGTTCTCTACCGTAACAGTGAAATACTAGCTGAATGTCATCTTGAACTTTCTTGTAAATTCGGATTTCTTTGCCATTAGTTAGCAATCCATATTCTACATTTAAACTCGTTAAGTAGCGCTTGAGTCTGCCAGTATGTCCATTTAAGTTTTGATTGGGATGCTTTGCTTCCATGACAACGCTTAATGGCGAATTGTCATCTAATACAAATGGAATGACTTGCGCTGCAAATGCCAAGAAGTCTAATCGAATGCTGCCAACGGCAATCTCTTGATGCCAGGTATCGGGAGTGTATCCTAGCTGTGGCAGTAAATATTGAACGATGAGTTTGCTTTCAACTTCACTCTCGTTGCGGCAAAGCTCAGGATTAAAATTCAATTGTGTTCTTCCTCTCCACGGCACTGATTGTAACCTTAAACCTATCCGATTGTCCTCAGAGTGAGGTTTTCGCGTCAGGGTATTGACCGCTTCTTAAGGACGTGCGTTGAGTTCCTTTTAAACTTCAGCTTCTGCTGGGCTGGCACTGGCAAGAGTGAGCTGGATGCGATCGCGTTTTCTTCCCTACTACGCAAACAGCCGCTAAGAACGGCATATTTTATGTGAGTAGGGCTTACTTACGCGCATAAAACCTGGAGCGATCGCATCCTTGAACTAAACAACAAATTAACCGCGCTTCAAGAGAGCAGAGAAGCTATTCTTCAGCTTATCGATCGTTGCTTGAATAGCGTTCGGTATAGATGGCTGAGGAGGAACGGCAACTTGGATTGGCTCATCTGCATATTCAGAACCCTTGAGGCGATAGCCGTATTCCAAATTATTCTGGTTCTTGCGGAGGACAGGAAATAGACGAAAAGCTCCTTGGCGTAAATCTTCCTGGGTGTCGAAGATAGCTTGATTAATCTTACTGGTGCGATTCACCGCCAGGGAACCGACGGGAAACCAGTTTTTTTTACCTTGGATGCGAATGTAGATATTGAATTCTGGTACTCCTTCCCCCTTCATCTTGTCGTACTGCTTGGAAGCTTCGGTGCGTTTGGCGGAGCTATGGCGTGCTTTTTTTGTTTTTTGAACTTTGCCAAATCCACTATTACTTGTCATAGATATTGATTGCTTTTTTGCTTTATTTATAAAAGTTTACATAATTTTCAGAAATCTGGGAGAGTTGATTTAAGCGCAAGTGCTGGGCAAACGCTGTAGGGTAAGAGAAGCGATCACGCTTGCCATCGCTATTCTGGAGAGATTCCGCTTTGATAGGCGATGTACCTGACGAACGGAACACCGCGATCCCAAATCGTCGCAACTCTCATATCGCACTATTGCCTTACGACGACGAATCCAAGATTATTATTAAGGCTGTAACAGTTGACCAGGGATTGAGTGACTGCGATTCGCTTTGTATCTAGCGGGCAGTAGGCTTGAGAGGAGCTAACAAATGGGATATGTCATTGCAACGGTAAACATGAAAGGCGGCGTCGGTAAGACGACTCTCAGCGTCAACTTGGCGACTTGTTTAGCCAAACATCATGGGAAGCGGGTTTTAGTCGTCGATTTAGACACGCAAATCAGTGCTACGCTCAGCCTGATGTCTCCACAGGACTTTGGCAAGAGCCGGAAAGAAAAACGCACGTTGAGACAGCTGGTTTATAAAGCAGTTAAACCCGATAGTCCAACCAATCTTTCAATTCAAGATATTATTCAGCCTTACATTTGCACGATTAAAGGGCTGGATTTATTGCCAGGGGATATCGATCTCTACGATGAATTTTTAGTGTCTGAGATGCTCCATGAAAGAGCGCTAAGAGACGGCGATAGTAATTTTATTCAAGTTTGGAATAACTTTGAAAAGCAATTAGTCAGAGGCATTTTACAGCCGATAATTAAAGATTACGACTTCATTATTCTGGACTGCGCTCCTGGCTACAATCTTTTAACTCGTAGCGGGATTGTCGCCAGTAATTTCTACTTGCTACCAGCTAGACCAGAACCTTTATCCGTTGTAGGAATTCAACTGCTAGAAAGACGGATTAATAAGCTCAAAGAAAGTCATAATTTGGATGGGCCACTCAATCTCCGCCTGATGGGAATTGTCTTTATTATGTCAGGGAATATACTCAGCGGAAGATATTACCAGCAAGTGATGCAGCGAGTCACTGAAGATTTTACCCCAGCCCAAATTTTCAAAACCCGCATTCCAATGGATGTGAATGTCTCTAAGGCAGTTGATAGTTTTATGCCGGTGATTCTCAACAACCCTAATTCATCTGGCTCCAAGGCATTCCTTAAGTTAACTCAAGAATTTTTACAGAAGTTACAGGTTTCTGGTGGTATCTATCAGGCTCCAGAAGCCAAGGTGAACTTAGCCAACCTCGATTGAAGATTCGCCATGAGTTGTTAACGAGTGCCAATGCCTCCCAGGCTGCCACTAGACGTTTCGGCAGCGGACTTTTCTAGTGTTGTTGAGTTTCTTAGCCCTTTGGGTGAGTGCGGCTAGTAGAGGGCTACTGCACCAGTTCCGACGTTGGCGGGCACCCGTCTCTTGTGGGTGCCCCTATCGCGGCTGATATCAAGTCTGGTTGATTACCCCTAATCTTCTGAAACCCGGAACCCCACCCCAAGAGCGGGGACGAAGTTCCCACTGGGGATTAGGGGCATTTGTATGGGTTTCGTGGATGCGATCGCTCGATTCGTTAACACCCACAATAACACCCACAATTACCGCTTAATTTTGTTTCGTAATCTTAATAGTAGTTCTGTCTAAAAATGTGAACTTTGGTTTCATTTACTGGTGCTTCCGGAGATGCCTGCTAAAGTAAAAATATGAAGCTAAAAAGCTTCCCTGACAGATTCTACAGCGCGGTTCACATACGACTTGAGAGGTAAAAACGCTGTTTCATTTAACATCTGTCTCATCCAACAACAGCAGCACTCACCCAGAAGGCTGATATTTCCTAAGCTAGTGACTAGGGAGCTATGCAACTAAACTTTGTAAGTTAGTGCAACTCCGCGTCGAATTGCCCATAAGAGGAAATCACTAAGCAAGTCTGGTTGGAGTGCTGTTGTTGTTTTAAAGATTTAAATTTAATGAATCAGGCATTTCCGAGTGAGTAAGCAATTAAAAAATAATGCGATCGCTGGCAACGAAATGGCTGTAGCGGCAATTTATAAATTTTGCCAGCATTTATAAACTCAGGCGTCATAAACCGTCTCGTCTTCCTTGCGCCACGCCGGATCGACAATGCAGATAAACACCAACGGTTCAGTTCCGCAACTATGAATAAATTGCTTGGCATTCGGCGGAATATACACCGTATCTCCAGGTTCTACCAACTGGGTTTCATCATCAATGTGCATCTCACCAGCACCGCTAAGGATGTAGTAAACCTCGGAAGTTGTTAGCGCGTGCGGTGTCGAAGTTTGTCCCACCGGCAGAATCGCGTGAGCCAAGCTGTAACGCAATTCTACCGGCTGTTTATCCGGATGCAATAACTCTCTCAACTGAGTGGCATCACCGGCAATAAATTCCTCGCAGTCATTGAGCTTTTGAATTAGCATTCTCGATTCAGAGAGTAAAAAAACACCCGGTGCAATTTTAGATTGTGTCTTGATTGAGCGAAAAACCGGGAATTGGACGATAGTCAGAGCAGTTAATTGCTTCTTCAGTCTGGGCAATGCTGGGTTGTACGGTACACTTGAGCCGGTAATCGCCCGTAAAATATCGACAATCAGCACAAGGTATGCTGTGCATTTGCTTGGCTTTGGTAAAACTCTCTGAGATAGCACTAAACAGACTCCAGCCAATCAAAAGGAACGACATCCAGGCACACAAAAAGCATAGAGGCACTAAAACTGGCTGGATTGCATGAACCAGAACGTATAGAAATTGAAACACAGGCTATTTTTTGAGGAGGAGTGAACAAAGCTATTTAAACAAAATTATTTCACTTCCTCAGAATTCGCCATCAAACTTAAGGCTTAGTTGTAACTTTCTGTAAAGCTAGTTTGCTTTGTAAAAGTGGCATTACTTTGTCCCTACATAAATTGATAGATAGACAGCAGTAGAGCAGAAAGTTAAAATACAACATCATACCAAGAAAATAATTATCTTGATTGAGGGGTCTTACACCCTTTTGTGGTGTGAGGGGTTGTGAATCTACTGAGCCGACGGACAAGAAAGATCGCTGGCAACCGGAACGGCAAGCGAAACGCTGGAAAGCAAAACGTTCTGTAGCCGGGAAAGGTGAAGCATTTATACGTAGAATCGAGAGATCGCTCCAGGTTTTATGCGCGATCGCTTCGCCAATATAGCTGCTGCCACGCTGTTACAGTACGCACCCATGCTTATCCCTTCATCTAGGAACGACAGCACCACCTTCCCATTAGAACTCGCCCTCTGTAGGTCAAAGCTGGAGACGAGCGACCAGGCGGCGCGATATGTGGCTGGGAAACACGCCCTCATTTCCTATGGCGTTTCCACCAAGAGCAAAAGCTATGACTTAGGCTCTCAAGGCGCATCGCTCATGCCTTTGCGAGAGCGAGACGTGACAGCACTCTCCTTGCTATTTGAACGGGATGACAGCGAGGAAATTGAAGCAGATATTAACCACACTCTCATTTGGCTGTGGCCTGAACCTTGCTGGGATGACGAAGACCCCTTTGATTTTTTGCGCGATTATCTTCACAAATAGCCGTTAATTGTGAGTCATTAGCCCTTAGTCATGAATACGTTGCCAAGGACTAATGACTCATGACAAATGACTGACTGCTAAAAGGGGATGTCGTCGATATCTCCTTGAGCCGGTGGGGTGGAACGGCTGCCCGTTCGGGTGGCGACGCGATTGGGCGGTGTTTCCTCTGTTGGCAAGCCTCCAGACATTCCCCCATCGCTGTCATCAGCGGGTGCGGCTGACGGGCGACGCGACCCCATTGGAACGACATTGCTAGGAGGAGTCAATTCGGCTGCCGGAGTGTCAAAATCTGTATCAATTGCCACTTTGTGAATCCGAGAAGCCGTCAACTCGGCGCGTTTTTCTTTAAAACCTTCTTGCCGGTCAATGGTGTTCATCGTCAGGCGACCTTCAAGGACAACGCGATCGCCCTTCTTGAAACTCCCCTGAATTTCTTGCGCTAAATTGCCCCAGCCGACTACCTTCAACGTTGCCGGGGGGTCTTCCGCCCGCAGTCCAGGAAACTGTACCATCATCTCCGTAACCGCCGTTTGGGTATCCGGCGTGTAACGAAGTTGCGGTTCCCTAATAATCTCCGCCATTAAAATGCAGCTGTTCATAACTCCAAGATCCTCGCGCTGAACCGAGCGGCCTCATTCATAATAGAACAAATGTACCAGAGAAGGCCCAAAAGTGGGTATGGTAACAGGTAATCGGTTATTTGTGATTAGTGATTCGTCATCAGTGAATAACCAAGGACGAATCACTAATCACTCATTACCGATGGGAGCATCCCAATGCATGCGCCCACATCCTGAATGATAGGGCGATCGCGTGCAAAGGCTGCTGGGAGGCTGCGAAGAATTTTAGCCTGCTCCCGGCAGCCTTTGCAGTTTATGTAGTCCCACGTTTCAAGAAAGTGCGGGCGTGTATTTGCAATTTCACGGGATGCTCCCATTACCGATTACCTAACACCCTACACCAATTGCAATTTAACTTCTTCCACACCTTCCTCTTGGTCAACAAACGCTTGAACGCGACCGCGATACTCCCGTAAGGTTTCATCAACCCAATCCCGGTCATTACTATTAGCAAAGATATGCACCAGCGGCTCACCAGCATCGGGCAACACTAGCACCCAGCTGTCATCCTGGTAGTTGCAAATCTTCACTCCATCCACTAATTCCAGATGTTCGGCTGGATGGGTTTCTACTAAATGGCGCATCAAGGCTCCTTTTGCCGTCCAGGGACAGCGCACCGTGTAACTCTTGTGGTAAACGCGGGGAAGATCGGCGCGAATTGCCGCCAGATTTCGCTCTTGCATCGTCAGCATCTCCATCATCTTGGCAATGCAGAACATGGCATCAAACCCCGGATGCAGCTGTGGGAAAATAAAGCCCATTTCCCCACTGCCACCCAACACCACATTCGGATTTGTCTGAGACGCCTCCATCAACGCTGTGGGATTTGCCTTAGTGCGAATCACCTTGGCATCGTGGCGACGGGCAATCTGTTCTACAGCACTGCTGCTATGCACCGGCACCACCACCGTTCCTCTGGGATGAGCAGTCAGAATCATGTTAACCATCAGCGCCGTCAACATTTCACCGCGAATCGGCGTACCCGATTCATCCACCAAAATTAACTGTTCTCCGTTCGCTGATACCTGGACGCCAAAATTAGCTTTTAGCGCTTCTACCACATGACCCAGCTGATTGAGCAACGCTTCTCGTTCTGCCGCAGCCAGTCCCGTTTGATTCAAGCTGGCATTCAGTACCACAGCATCGCAGCCAAATTTTGCCAACAGTTGCGGCAGGATGGCTCCAGAAACTGCATAAACGTAGTCAATGACTACCTTCGAGCCTGAGTTGCGAATTGCCTCTGTATTTAGATGCTTCTCAAACGCCGTGCTGTAAACATCTAGCACCTGGCTGGGGTAGGCAACATTTCCAGTTTCTTGAATCTGGACTCGCCGCAAGTCTTCCTTAAAATAAGCCCCCTCAATTTTTTTCTCTTGGGATTTCGAGATATTGATGCCCTTGCGATCGAAAAATTCGATCAAAATGTGGTCGGGTCGATCTGGATGCACCCGCACGTGGATACCCCCCGCCACTGAGAAAGTAGGAATGACGGTGCGGGAAATTGGGATTGCAGTTGCCTCCAGGTTTTGGACGTGGATGCCCACCGACATCAAACCAGCAATCAAAGCGCGGCTGACCATGCGGGAAATATTCCGCTGGTCGCGGGAGATGGTGATCTGGGAACCGGGCTTTAATGTGGAACCGTAAGCTGCACCCAGTTTGACGGCAAATTCTGGAGTGATGTCGATATTCGCTAATCCACTTACACCGCGTTGCCCAAACAAATTGCGATGAGCCGTTTGACCCCAAATCAAGTTAATGTTTAATATCGCGCCCGATTCAATTTGTTTGCTAGGCCAAACACGCACTTGGGGCGAGACTTGCGCTTCTTCCCCGACGGTAGAGAGCGAACCCACGACGGCTCCTTCCAAAACGTGCGATCGCCTATCGACTCTGGTGCCTCGACCAATCACGCAAGCCCGCAGATGCGCTTCCTCGCCAATAATCGCTCCATTCCAAACAATCGGACGCTTCAAGTTTGCGTCAGCTCCAATCGTCACATTGTCGCCAATTGAGGTTCCTGGCTCGATATGCACTCGTGCCCCAATCCGGCAGTTATTACCGATCAGCGCTGGCGCTTCAATTATCGCTGATGGGTCGATATGAGTGTTCTGACCTATCCACAGTCCGGGTGACACTTGCTCGTAAGCAAAGTCTAATTTAACTTTTTGATGTAAACCATCATATTGAGCCTCTCGGTAAGCATCTAAATGACCTACATCACACCAATACCCTTGGGCAATGTAGCCGTACATCGGTTCATCTTTTTCCAGTAGCAATGGGAATAAGTCTTTCGAGAAGTCAGATTCTTGATTGCTGGGGAGGTATTGCAGGACTTCTGGTTCCAGAATGTAGGTGCCAGTGTTGACAGTATCCGAGAAAATTTCGCTAGAAGAAGGCTTTTCTAAAAACCGACGAATTCTGTGTTTTTCATCTGTAATTACTACGCCAAATTCAATCGGATTGGGAACCTGGGTTAAAATTATGGTTGCTTTTGACTTCTGTTTTTTGTGAAATTCAATTGCCTGTGTTAAATCAAAATCAGTAACGCTGTCGCCGCTAATGACTAAAAAGGTTTCATCTAGTAACTCAGCAATGTTTTTGACGCAACCAGCCGTACCCAAAGGCTGGTCTTCTTCAATCGCATAGGTTATCTGCACTCCAAAGTCGCTGCCGTCTTGGAAGTAGTCTCGCATGACATCAGGGAGATAGTGCAGAGTGGCAATAATCTCGGTAATCTGATGCCGCTTGAGCAGGTTGATAATGTGTTCCGCAATGGGCCGGTTCAGGATGGGAACCATCGGTTTGGGAAGATCGCAGGTCAGCGGTCTCAGCCGCGTTCCCGAACCGCCAGCCATCAGCACTGCTCGCATAAGTCCTCCTGATTTTTTGTCATGGTACGGGCGTTGCCTTGATGATTTGAGTGACCCAAGTCTTGTCTTTTAGTCTCCTATAACCTTGAAATTTAAGGTATCCCTCATAAGATTAGAGTGCAGCCTTCACTCTGGGCAAATCCTTTGAGGCTTTCATTCTAAAGCGAATCCTAAATTTAGCGGCGACTTCCGAATTATCTCGTTGATTGCTGGTATCTGCTGGCTCCTCGGTCTAGAAAATCGCTTTTGTTACATCTTGAGGGTGCAGCTACAACTCAACCTCGGATAGGTTAGAACTGAATCAATGCTACTTTGCCGTGTAGCCGGAATCAATTGCGTAGTCTAGCTTACACTTGAGAGATGAGGCAGGATGTTCTAATCTTCTGGGAATCCGAGAGAGCGGATGTCTCAAACAGTGTTGGCAAGATTCACAGTTGCGGGTGGCGACAAAAATAGAGTCAGTTTTAATGGGGGTTTTTTGAATGGGTACGTTATTAGGCTTATTATTGCTAGGGGCTTATGGCTACGGCGGCTGGAGGTTCTGGAAGGGGTTTCGCCGGACGAATTTCAGCCAAGGTCGGCTGGTTCTGGCTCTCTTATGGCCTGCTTTGGCAATTGGCAATAAATCCTATCGTCAGAACTTTAGAAAAGCACTCAAGGGGTAGGGGAAGGCTCAAGGATGAGGGATGAATCAGAAACAATGAATCCTTCATCCTTTGAGCAATGCCTGTGGCTGATTGGGGGCACTCAGGAGAGTGCCGAGTTAGCAAAAGCGATCGCTCACTTCCATCTACCCTGCATTGTTACTGTCACGACAGAAGCCGCTAGAACGCTGTATCCATCGATACTATCCTTGCAAGTTTGGGTGGGCTATCTGGATGCAGCGCAGCTGGATCGGTTTTTAAAAGAGCAAGGAATTGTGGCGATTTTGGATGCGTCTCATCCCTATGCGGCGGAGATTTCCAAGATAGCGATCGCAACTGCACAAAAGCAACAAATTCCCTATCTCCGTTACGAGCGTCCCGTTATTGATGCGAAACTGAATCAGCAGTCGGTAATTGAGCTAGATAGCTTTGATGCACTTTTAGCCGGAGACTACCTGCAAGAGCAACGGGTACTACTGACAATCGGTTATCGAAGCTTGTCCCTGTTCCGTCCTTGGCAAGAAAAGTCTACTTTATTTGCCCGAATTCTTCCCTCGCTGACGGCGCTAGAAGCAGCTTTACAAGCAGGGTTTACACCCGATCGATTGATGGCGATTCGTCCTCCCATCTCGACTGAATTGGAAACGGCGCTGTGGCGTCAGTGGGACATTTCCCTTGTGGTTACGAAAGCATCGGGAACTGCTGGGGGAGAAGATATCAAGCGCAGAGTTGCCGCAGAGTTAGGCATTCCTTTAGTTGTGATTACTCGTCCAGAAGTTGCGTATCCACAGCAAACCAGCGACTTGAAAACAGCGCTGGCGTTTTGCCGGGGTCATCTTTCGTCGAGTTTAGTCCAGCACAATCCTACCGAGCGTGAATCAAGCGACAATTAAAGAATGCTAGAACTCCACTGTCACACTACATACTCAGACGGCACCCTCACACCAAGCGAACTCGTTAACGCGGCGATGAGTGCCGGAGTCCGCGCCCTCGCCATCACCGATCACGATACGATGAATGGCTGGGATGAGGCTTTTGTTGCTGCCAAACTGCATAACCTGGAAATTGTCCCCGGACTGGAACTCAGTACCGTTCACAACAACTGTTCCTTACATATTTTGGGCTTTTACCCAGATGCACAAAAGCTGCGGGAACCTTTAAGCGATCGCCTAGAAGGACGGAAACGGCGATCGCAACAAATGGTTGCTAAACTGGCAGAATTAGGCTACCCAATAAAGTTACCTGAATTAGGTGAAGGCATGGCACCAGGGCGTCCTCATATTGCTACTGCCCTTGTGAAAGCCGGTTATTTTCAGTCGTCGCGGGAAGCTTTCGATCGCCTGCTGGGTGATGATAAACCAGCTTATGTGCATTACGAGAAATTCTCGATTGTGGAAGGGATTGCCATGTTACGTTCTTGCGGTGCCGTGCCAGTGTGGGCGCATCCCTACCTGTTCCGAGGCGGTGATGTTAAGGAAGTGCTGAAGGAATTGGTTGCCGCTGGGTTAATGGGCGTTGAGGTTTATCATCCCAACCACAGCGCCAAAGAAATCGAAAATCTCAAAAAGTTGTGCGCTGAATATGGCTTGCTGATGACAGGCGGCAGCGATTATCATGGCCCCAGTCCCGATCCGAAAACTCCAGATCGCAGCACGCTGAATATGCTTCACGTACCTTTAGATTTGCTTGAACCCATCAAACAGGCAGCTGCAAGTTTACGTTAATTTCTAATCGCTAATGTCACACTAAACAATTAGCGATTACCCATTACCTATTACCAATTACCAATGGCAAGTGCCATCCTGCAAAACTTTCTCAATGATTTGCATCTCAAGTACAAGTCAATGCATGAAGGTGTATTGGCAAACTATATTCCGGAACTTGCCAAGGCAAACCCGGATTGGTTCGGGATATGCATTGTCACTGTGGATGGTCAAGTTTATGAAATCGGCGATTGCGAACAGTTGTTCACCCTTCAGTCGATTTCCAAGGCATTTATATACGGAATGGCGCTGGAAGATCATGGGCGCGATTATGTCTTAAAGAGGGTGGGAGTGGAACCCACCGGCGATGCTTTTAACTCAATTATTAAGCTGGATGAATACTCAAAGCGACCGTATAACCCAATGGTAAATGCGGGAGCGATCGCTACCACCAGTTTAATTAAAGGAGTGGGACCAACCGAGCGCTTAAACCGGATGCTGGATATGTTTGGGCGCTACGTTGGACACAACCTCTTTATTGATATGTCCGTGTTCATGTCAGAGCGAACTACCGGACATCGCAACCGAGCAATGGCGCATCTGATGCTCAATTTTGGCATGATCGACGCGAAAATTGACGAGGCACTGGATTTGTATTTCCAGCAGTGTTCTTTGATGGTGAATTGCCGTGATTTGGCAGTAATGGCAGCGACTCTCGCGAACAACGGCATGAACCCCATTACTCAAGAGCGTGCGGTTGATTCCCGTTATATCAGAGATATCTTGACTGTCATGTACACTTGCGGGATGTATGACTTTGCGGGAGAGTGGGCGTATAAAGTGGGTCTTCCCGCTAAAAGTGGCGTATCGGGCGGACTGATTGTGGTTGTGCCACAGCAAATGGGCATTGCGATTTTTTCACCCCCGCTAGACTCTCACGGCAGCAGCGTTAGGGGAATTAAGGTGTCTGAGGAACTGTCAGAGCAGTTTGGGTTACATTTATTCGATTTGCAGACAGATAGATCCCGTTTGCTGGATACTTTGTGCAACAAGCTAGCAACTTAATCTGAATGGCACTGACGCTAGAAGCCTGAAAATAAATTTCACAGCGAGAAGCTATGTCAAGCTAAAGCTGACTGGGTGAGCTATAGCGGTTCGCAGTCCAATACAGACCTAACCCCCAACCTCCTTCTGACTTGTGTGTACACGGTAGCCTGGTAGGGGAGATTGATTCAAATGAGAACTGCTATAGGTTGAGCTACTTTAACCACGATAACCACGCAGACCAACTTTGCACAAGGAGAGCGAATTCGGCATAACCAGCGGCACCGGGGTGAGCGCCGTCATTCGCTGCTGCCTCACTTATCCAGACAGATGACGCCTGCAAAGGAGTAAAAACATCTAAGTAGGGCACATTGCGATCGCGGCACAAACCAGCTAACTGCTCAGACAAACAAGCTATCCTAAAATTTTGCTCAATATCTGCAACGGGTGGTGATGCCACCATCAAGACTGGAAACCTCTGTCTCGCAGCTTCGAGAATTGCCCGACAATTTTCTAGGGAATCCGACAACTCCACACGAGTCTTCCCGTTTTCCAGGGTGGTGTCATTCGCACCAAACGAAAAGACAATTCTGCCATCATATTCTTCGGGCAAGCGACAAGCAACCTCACCCAGCCAACGGGATCTAATATCCGCGCTGGTTTCCCGCCGTACTCCAAGATTGTAATAAGTAATGTCATAACCTTGCTTTCTCGCCGTTGCACAAATTCTTCCTGTCCAACCGAGGCACTCTGGATCGCCAGTTCCGTTTACGAAGGAGTCACCAATAAAGCAAATTCGCATTTTGCATGAAATCTATTTTTTACAGGATGCTCTGGCGATCGCGTGAATTGCTATCAAGAAAATTTTCGGTTGGGAAACCCGCGCAGATCCAAAAAGCGCGATCGCTTTCTCTTTTTGCCCCTACACCAACATCAGCCATGCAGAATTGTAATTGTCTTTGATTATTTAGCAAATCACAACTCCTATTTTCAGACAGCCGAAGCATCTTTGCCTCTAGGATAACTTCACCGGATTGAGCGATCGCTCTTACATTTTTTCATAACAATCCTATTTCTTCTTTAATATTTTGTCTAGCTTGTTGTTCTAAAGCAAAAAACATTTTTTCAGTAAAATATATTGTTTCTCGCTCTAAAAAGCTCTGCAATACTTGTTTCCTACCTGTTCGATATTTTTCATCTGAGAGCCATAAATATTCTTTTCTAATTAATTGAGCATATACTCTGTATTTAGAAGCCGATGCTCCTAATATAGAAAGGTCTGCATCTAGAAAAACTTTGCTGTCAATACTATCTATATTTTGGTGATATTTTGTTTTTATGATTAAGGAATATACAGCCTCTATGGTTGATGAGGGAATGTGTAGTGCTTCCAAGATGTTTACTGCATATTCTGCACTTTTTTCCTCATTATCGTTAGCTTTAGGGTTATAAATTGCATCGTGAAACCAAACCGCGAATTCAATCGCTGCATAGTTTTGGGATAGCGATCGCAGATTGTTAATTGTTGCTAAAACTTGTTCTATATGCTCCAGGGTATGATAAAATCTACCAGCACTGGAGTAAGCCTTGAATAAGTCAAGCAACACTTTCTGTCCAATCTCTTGCTCAACCTGAAACGGTTGTAGTAAAGACTCCCATCTAGATTGCAAAGTAAAGCATCTTTCTGGCTCTAGATTGTAGCGCGATCGCATATTTTCCCAAATTTATCAGCGCATCATTTGCTCTTTGTCAATGAATTAAAATACATCAACTGACTCAAACTGCTTTTGAGATTGAGCGTGTGCTGCTTCGCCACAGGTGCGGGGAGTGGGAAATATTTTGCCTGGATTAGCTAAACCTTTGGGATTAAATACTTGGCGCACCCATTGCATTGTTTCTAAATCGGTTTCGGTAAACATTTGCGGCATATAGCATTTTTTATCCGCACCAATCCCGTGTTCCCCAGAAAGGCTTCCGCCTACTTCTACGCAAATTTTGAGAATTTCTCCGCCTAATTCTTCCACCTGTTCCAACGCCCCAGGAATCGAATTATCATAAAGAATAAGTGGGTGAAGATTGCCGTCTCCAGCATGGAAGACGTTAGCAATGCGATAGCCGTACTTTTGACTCAAAGCTTCAATTTCTTGCAGTACAAATCGCATTTTAGTACGGGGAATTACCCCATCTTGCACATAATAATCGGGGCTGAGTTTGCCTGCTGCTGCGAAGGCTGCTTTACGTCCTTTCCACAGTTTTAGACGCTTTTCTGGCTCGTTTGCTGTGGTGATGCTGCGCGCTCCATTTGTGGTGCAAATTTTGGCAATACGGTGTTTATTTGCTGCCACTTCTACTTCTAATCCGTCTATTTCTACTAACAAGATAGCAGCAGCATCTCTGGGATAACAACCTGTTGCTACAACATCTTCGACAGCGTTGATGCTGATATTATCCATAATTTCCATACCACCCGGAATTATCCCAGCGCTGATAATATCAGATACAGCGGCTCCAGCATCTTCGATACTGGTAAAATCTGCTAAAAGAACGCAAATTGATTCTGGGGTTTTAAGAATTCTCAAAGTAATTTCTGTAGCGATACCTAACGTGCCTTCGGAACCAACAAATAAACCCGTTAGGTCATAACCAGGCATTTCGGGAATTTGTCCTCCCACGTCTACAATAGAGCCATCGGGCAGAACCAGTTTTAAACCTAAAACGTGGTTGGTGGTGACGCCATATTTGAGACAATGGACGCCTCCAGAGTTTTCTGCAACATTACCGCCAATCGAGCAGACAATCTGACTGGAAGGGTCAGGTGCGTAGTAAAATCCGGCACCGCTAACGGCTTGTGTCACCCAGTTGTTAATCACTCCAGGCTGCACGACAACCCGCTGATTTTCTAAGTCGATGCTTAGGATTTTTCGCATCAATGCGGTAACAATTAGCACGCAATCTTCTACAGGCAAGGCTCCACCAGAAAGTCCAGTGCCAGCGCCGCGTGCAACCCAAGGAATTTGATTTTGGTCGCATATCTTCACTGCCGCTGCTACTTCTTCTGTGGTGCGCGGCAGCACGACGAGGGCAGGTTTTTGTCGGTAACTAGTTAAACCATCGCACTCATAGGTTATTAACTCCTCACGACGCTGCACGACGCCGTTTTTCCCGATAACTGCCTCAAATTGTTTGATGATGGGTTGCCAGTTGCGTTGTTGTTTGTCTTGGGTAATCATCGGTAACTCTATGTCTGCGTAAGTCCTTTTTGAACAATCTGTTTGTAAAAATCTTCAAGAGCTGCTACACAACTTTTGTCATCATAAAGATAGTCATGGTGAGCCTTGATTCTTTCTGCAACGTCGCGCCGCCAAACTGGGTCTAAACCCAACTTTACACCAATCTCGATATATTCTGCTTCAGTTTGAGCAATTGTGTCTGTCACTCCTAGCATTCTGAGGAAGCTATAAGAGTGAAGACCTCGCATAAATTCGCCAGGATAGGTAACGATAGGTAAATTGCAAGCGATCGCTTCTAGCGCTGTATTACCACCAGACCAGCTTATCGTATCAAGAAAAATATCTGAAAGTAAATTGAGCGTTAGATAATCTGGGCGAGTAGGAACCTTAAGGAATACGCAATAGTCTTCGCTATGCAGACCAACTACTTCAAAAGCACGCGAGAGACGTTTCCGCAGTAAATCACCTCGAAGAAATACAAATTGAGCTTTAGGAACACGCTGTGCTATTTCTGCAAAAATAAAATCATATTGCGGCAAATATTTGAAAGGTGCTTGGCAACACAAATAAATAACTGAATCATCTCGTAACTGAAAATCTGAGCGATTTTTTGCCAAGACAGGAATATCTTGTGGTTTGGGATAAGCCCAGGGCTATTTCATTCTAAAGATTGACTTCAAGTGGTTCAAGCTGAACCCACAACGACGCTGAGCTTGAGCCATGTTGTCAAAGCCTAAATCACGATACAGGTTGAGAGCTAGATTGCGGGCGAC
>NZ_JBYCCT010000026.1:23326-198189 GCF_057473865.1 Coleofasciculus sp. H7-1 | reverse complement strand
ACCACATTCCGCACAGATGTGATTTTGCTTACCTTGCTTCACACCATTCTTACGGGTATGAGTAGAACCACAACGAGGACATTGCATGGCTAAGCACCTTGAATTCATACTTTATTATGCAACGCCGCTCAAGGCTAAGGGCTGAGGACTGAGGGCTGAGGGCTGAGGAGTCAGGAGTCAGGGCTGAGGGCTGAGGAGTCAGGAGTCAGGGCTGAGGGCTGAGGAGTCAGGAGTCAGGGCTGAGGGCTGAGGGCTGAGGACTGAGTGAGGACTGAGGAGTCAGGAGTGAGGGCTGAGGAGTGAGGGCTGAGGGCTGAGGGCTGAGGAGTGAGGAGAGGGGAGAGCCAAAGAGAGGGAGTTATCAATTAGCAATTAACAATCCAAAATTAGAACCTGAGCTGCATAGCGTAATCGCATCAAACAAACCGTTAAGATACTTGAAGAGAGAGAACCCCGATCGTTTTGTCCCAGGTGCAATATCTGGGATAAGGAATGCAAGTAACCTAGTTATGCTTGATGCCAGCTCAGTTTTAGAAGTATTGCGACCCGTGCAAGATCCCGAACTCCGCAAGAGTTTGGTCGAGTTGAACATGATTCGCAATGTGCAAATTGACTCCGGAAAAGTCAGCTTCACTCTGGTGCTGACGACACCTGCCTGTCCGCTACGCCAGTTCATCGTGGAAGAGTGCGAGCAGGCGCTAAAGAAAAATTTACCAGAAGTGACAGATGTAGTGGTGGATGTCACGGCTGAGACGCCCCAACAAAAATCGCTTCCGGATCGCGCAGGAATTGCTGGTGTAAAAAATATTATCGCGATTTCTAGTGGCAAGGGCGGTGTGGGCAAAAGTACTGTGGCGGTGAATGTGGCAGTGGCTTTAGCACATTTAGGAGCTAAAGTCGGTCTGATTGATGCGGATATTTACGGACCTAATGACCCGACGATGCTGGGATTGTCAGACGCCAAGATAAGCGTGCGGCAAGGTGCCAATGGTGAAGAGTTGGAACCCGCTTTTAACTACGGCGTCAAATTAGTTTCAATGGGGTTTTTGATTGACAAGGATCAGCCGGTGATCTGGCGGGGACCAATGTTGAATGGAATTATTCGCCAGTTTCTCTACCAAGTGCAGTGGGGGGAACTAGATTATTTGATTGTGGATATGCCTCCCGGCACTGGAGATGCTCAGTTAACTCTAGCGCAGGCGGTGCCAATGGCTGGGGTAGTAATTGTGACGACGCCGCAGACGGTGGCTTTGTTGGATTCGCGTAAGGGCTTGAGGATGTTCCAGCAGTTGGGAGTATCTGTGTTGGGAATGGTGGAAAATATGAGTTATTTTATTCCACCCGATATGCCCGATAAGCAGTATGACATTTTTGGCTCTGGAGGCGGTGAAAAGATGGCGCAAGAACTCGGCGTGCCGTTGCTGGGTTGCGTACCGCTAGAAATGCCCGTGCGAGAGGGGGGCGATGCAGGAGTGCCGATTGTGGTTGCCGATCCTGAGTCGGCTTCTGCCAAAGCGCTGATGGCGATCGCTCAAGCGATCGCGGGCAAAGTCTCTGTCGCCGCCTTAACTTAAGAAAAATTAAAAAGGTAAAGTTAAAAGTTTTGCCTTTTTAATTTTTAATTTTTAATTTTTAATTCTTGAGCAATGTTACAAAAGTCACTAACTGGTTTTCGCTGGAGATCGCTGCTCTCCCCTTGGCAGGAGGTAGATTGGCTGCTATTGGCACTGACTGTTGGACTCACCATTTTTGGAGGTGTGATGATCCGCAGTGCCGAACTTAACCAGGGATTGACAGACTGGTGGTGGCACTGGTTGATTGGCGGCATTGGGTTGACATTAGCGATGTTTATCGCGCGATCGCGTTACGAGAACCTGCTCCAGTGGCACTGGATTATTTATGGCATCACCAATTTGTCCCTGATCGGGGTGATGATTATTGGCACCAGCGCCAAAGGTGCCCAACGATGGATTACTATCGGCGGCTTTAACATTCAACCCTCTGAATTTGCTAAATTAGGGGTGATTATCACCCTAGCGGCTCTTCTACATACTCGACCCGCCTCCACCATTCCATCTGTTTTGAGAGCTTTGGGCGTGACTGCGGTTCCCTGGATTTTAGTATTTTTGCAGCCCGACTTGGGAACCTCCTTGGTCTTTGGAGCGATCGTGCTGGGTATGCTCTATTGGGGGAATGCCAATCCCGGCTGGCTAATACTGCTGGCTTCTCCGGTGATTTCGGCTATCTTGTTTAACGTATTTATGCCCGGATGGTTCCTCTGGACGGCAATCATGGGCATTATTGGTTGGCGCACCTTACCGTGGCCTTTGTCGGGTGCCATCGGAGCGATCGTCGTCAACCTGGTGGGAGGCGAGTTAGGACAAATCCTCTGGGGATTTTTGAAAGACTATCAAAAAGACAGATTGATATTGTTCCTTAAGCCGGATCTAGACCCCCTCGGCGGCGGATACCACCTGATCCAATCTCGTATTGCCATTGGCGCAGGCGAACTTTGGGGACGAGGACTTCACAAGGGAACCCAAACCCAACTTAACTTTATTCCGGAACAGCACACTGACTTCATTTTCTCTGCAATTGGCGAAGAACTCGGCTTTGCAGGTGGTTTGGTTCTGCTATTTATCTTTTGGTTGATCTGCCTGCGCTTGGTGATTATTGCCCAAAATGCTAAAGACAACTTTGGCTCTCTATTAGCAATTGGCGTCTTATCGATGATTGTGTTTCAGGTGGTTGTCAACTTAGGCATGACGATGGGACTTGCACCCGTAACCGGCATTCCCCTTCCCTGGATTAGTTATGGTCGTTCAGCGATGTTGAAGAATTTTTTAGCGCTGGGGATTGTAGAGTCTGTGGCCAATTATCGACACCGATTGAAGTTTTAGCTTTTTGTCATTCGTCATTCGTCACTCGTTTGACCCATGACGAATGACTCCTAACTGCTATTAAGCTAATAAATGAAAACTTAAGCGAGAAAAAATCATGATTCTGCCTGGAACGGCTGTTCGAGTAAAGAATACTAACGATATCTACTACGGCTTTAAAGGGCTAGTCCAACGGGTTAGCGAGGGCAAGGCAGCAGTCCTATTTGAAGGGGGCAATTGGGATAAAATCGTCACCTTCCAACTATCAGAATTAGAACTTGTAGAGACAACAGCGGGTCGCAAAAAAGCAAAATAAGATTGGGAAAAAGGTAATTGGTAATTAGTCATGGTTCATGGTTCATAGTTCTTACCCAATGAACCACGAACCATGAACTACTGATTACCGATTACCCAGTACCGATTATCCATTACCAAAAATATGCGACTTCCCCTGCCACAGTTTGCCACGGGCGATCGCCCCGCCAACCATATTGCTGAGGTGATTGAGACGGCAACGACTGAATTCCTGGCACAATGTCTCGATCCGGAAGACTTGAGCTTCCCCGTCATGCCACCCTTTGGCAGCTGGGTCAAGGCTACAGATGAAGAGTCGGGAAATCTCGTCTTTGCTGTTGTTTATCATGCCTGCACCAGCCCAATTGATTCCGTTCACCGGGCAAGAGCCTTGGGGCTATCATTGCAGGAACTGCGAGAGCAGCAACCTCAAATATTTGCCATGCTGAAAACCGAGTTCCGCGCCGCTATTGTTGGGTTTGAAGCCACCCATCAAGGGGTCAATGGTTCTAAGCGACTTGGTGGAACGATTTATCAGTACCTGCCGCCTCGTCCGCCGCAAATTCATCAAGCGGTTTACCACTGCGAACCGGAGGAAATTGTTCACTTCAGCGAACAGATGGATTTCTTAAGAACCTTATTGCAGGTCATGGGTGCGCCCGTGGAGGCGCTGATTGCAGCAGCGATTCGAGAAATTTATCAACTACGCAAGGCTGACCGTGACTGGTTAGTGAAGGCAGGACGAACCCTCAGCGTCCTTCTCAAGGACGACTACGACCGCTTGAGGTATATTTTGAGCCAAATCCGTTTATAGGCAGTGGACACCCTAGAAGCTTAACGCCCAAAAATGAAAGATCGGGACTTACGCAAAGCTTATACATATAGCGTTTTTTCGGGTTCAATCCCCCTGTGGTTGCCCACACTATGTGGTGATGTGCGGCGAGTCCTGAGATGTTTTATCCTCAAAATAGCGGTCGTTCGCGCTTAGGGGCGCATCCGTTGGGGCACCCTGTAGATCCAAAATATATTCATCTACTGCACCATGCACCGCTATTTCTTTAGAGGTAGGGCGCAAAAAACGGTTTTTCTGTAGGATGTCTCCAGTGATACCACCATGCTGCAAAAGTCAGCGTCGTTGCTGACTTTTGAAAGCATCGCTTCAAACTCATCTCCAAGCCGCTGTTTATGGAACCGATTTTGGAAGTGTTCCGAAAGGAACCAATAGTTCCCTTCGCTCTTTTGCTAGTAGTCATCTTGACCGTGCCCATCTTTTTTGAGCGGCTGCGACTGCCAGGACTGGTTGGTTTGCTGGCAGCTGGAGTGGTACTTGGGCCTAATGGGTTGAAGCTGCTTCAGAATGAATCAGAGACGATGCAACTGCTATCAGACATCGGGTTAGTTTACCTGATGTTTGTGGCAGGGCTAGAAGTTGACATTGAACAGTTCCGCAAAACTAAGCATCGCTCTGCCGGTTTTGGCACGTTTACCTTTTTAGTGCCTCTAATTATGGGAACAATCGTGGGGCGTGTATTTAACTTTGACTGGAACGCTTCAATTTTGATTGGCTCTCTGTTTGCCTCCCATACCCTCTTGGCTTACCCGATTGTGAGTCGTCTAGGCGTTGTGGGGAACGAAGCCGTCACGGTGACAATTGGAGCGACCATCTTCACTGACGTTGGCGCTCTACTGGTATTGGCTGTTTGTGTAGGAATTCATGGAGGCGACTTCACGATTGTGAAGCTGCTCACCCTTTTTGGGTCGTTGATTGTCTACTCTGCGGTCATTTTGTTTGGCTTTGATTGGGCGGGTCGAGAGTTTTTCCGACGCACTGGGGAAGAAGAAGGCAATCAATTTTTATTTGTACTCCTGGCACTATTTCTGGCGGCGTTGGGTGCCCAGTTAATCGGCGTGGAAAAAATTGTCGGAGCTTTCCTTGCCGGTCTGGCGGTGAATGATGTTGTGGGGGAAGGGCCGGTAAAGGAAAAGGTAGTTTTTGTCGGTAGCGTCCTGTTTATCCCGATTTTCTTTGTGGATATGGGGCTACTGATTGATATCCCGGCTTTTATTAAAACGCTCAGCTCTATCTGGCTAACGCTAGCGATTGTGGTGGGTTTGATTAGTAGTAAGTTTTTAGCGGCTCTGTTGGCTAAATTCGTCTACCGCTACAACTGGCGCGAGATGCTAACGATGTGGTCGCTGTCGCTACCGCAGGTGGCGGCAACGTTGGCAGCAACGCTCGTGGGCTATCGGGCGCTCAACCCGGCGGGTGAGCGGCTCCTGACCGAGGGTGTCTTAAACAGCGTCCTGGTTTTGATGCTGGTAACGGCAACGCTAGGGCCGCTGATTACCAGTCGGGTCGCACCTGGACTAACCGTAACGGAAGCTGAGCCACTTGAGAGCGATAAAACTCGACTGGATGAGGGAAATGCATCGGCAAGCCATCCTTTTACAGTGGTTGTACCCGTCTACAATCCGCAGACTGAGAAGTATTTGATGGAAATGGCGGCGCTATTGGCGCGGCATGAAGCTGGACGAATTGTGCCTTTAGCCATTACGACAACAAATGCTCAGATGGACGCACCGCAGATGGAAGCCGCGTTCCAACGCAGTGAGATGCTACTTGAGCGAGCTACGGAACTCGCTGGCGAACTGGGTGTGAAAGCGGAGCCGCTGCTGCGCCTGGATGACGACATTGCTCACGGAATTAGCCGCGCCAGTCGCGAACAAAAAGCGAGTTTAATTGTCATGGGCTGGGGCAAGCGGACGGGCTTCAGGGCGCGTTTATTTGGCAATGTGATTGATAGCGTGCTGTGGGCGTCCCATTGTCCAGTTGTGGTGACACGCCTTTTGGATTCGCCTCTGAATTTTCACCGCATCTTGGTGCCGGTGGAAAACTTGACGGGGCAAGGGATACAACCGTTACGGTTTGCGAAAATCTTAGCCGAGTCCAATCAAGCTCAGGTGACGTTGTTACACGTCTGCAATTCTAGAACTTCGGCTGCTAAGATAGCGTGGACGCGATCGCAACTGTCTCTTTTAGCCTCGAAGTGGGCACCGGAAACGAACTTTGAGATTGAAGTGATTCAGCATGAGAATGTGGCAGCAGCGATTCTCAATACAGTTCGCTCTTTTGATTTGATTGTCTTGCGATCGCTACGATACCGCACTGCGGGGGGTCTGGAAGTTAGCGATGTCACCACGCAGCTGGTTCAGCATCTCACTTGCTCTGTGGTGCTGTTAGGGGAGCCGCAACGAACCACCACGGGCGTCTTTCTCCCCAAGCCCTCGCCAAGGGTTGCCAACGATAATGTTTTAACTTAGTTTTTGGTTTCTCACCTCTGCCCCACCCGTTCTCTGTAAGGGGTGGGGGGTTAGGGTTGTCTTATCCGAAAAGTATTGCCAAGGGTTGCAAACGTTCCCTGATGCGGCGTTACCTCTAGTTGCTGCCTCTTTTTTTTAGGTCTGCTTCTAAGGCTTCTAATTGCTTCTTCTTCTGTTCGAGTTCTTGTTCCAAAGTTTGAATTTGTTCGCGACGCGCTTCCATTTCCAAATTTTTGCGAGCCAATTCCTGACTTTGTAAAGTCAGGTCTTGCCGCCAGTGTTCAGCCCGTTCGGCTTCCTGCTGCAAAAAAGCAGGAGTAATGCTACTTGTCAGGTACTGCTGCACTAAATCCAAAACCCAGTTTTTGGCCTCGTGGATACTTAGAATCTGCTGATTCTCGCCCAGGTCTGCTAGAACCAACAAACCTTCGCTTAAGGATGGAATCTCAGAGGCAGGAACGACAGATTCCTTATCAACCACTGCCCAGATATTGTCAGAGGTTTGCTGAGCTAGGATTCGCAGTTCCATGCTGCCTGATGATTCATTTTTTTGCACTTCGGCAAAATATCGCATTGCTATTTTGTCTTTAAATTAATAAAACTGGGCACCCTAACTTTACGGGCGTATTTTATTTTAAACAACCCTTTTCTTCTTCCCCCGCCAGGAGGAGAGTGTAACCCAGAGCGGGATTCGTAGGGGCGAGATATATGAACCCCTACGCGATCGCTTCTACAGTCGCGCCAGTCGTTCGCGCAGAATTTCTGCCTGTTTCTCGGCTTCGGTAAGGGCGTCCCGCGCTCCCTTGACGACATCAGCGGGTGCTTTATCAACAAAATTGGCATTGCTCAAACGTCCCGAAAGGGCTTTTGCTTCTGCTTCAACTTTGTTCAAATTTTTCTCTAGTTTGGCACGCAGAGCATCCACATCGACGACACCAGCCAGGGGAATCAAAACTTGCACCGTACCCACGACACCAGCGATCGCTTGTGGCGTATCTGCTTGTGCAGTACTCGCCGATTCTGAGGGAGGGACGGTGGATGGAGGATTCGTAGCACCAACTTGTTTGACTTCTGAGACACTGGTTCCGAGAATTTGTTTTGCCACTTTTGCCAGGGCAATTACACCAATACTCACCAAAAAGAACAAGGGCAGCAACAGTAAAAATGGCAAGAAAATTGGGCTAATTTTAAAGTTGCCTTTTTGGTTGGCAGACATCGCCTGATTGGGTGTCTCGGCGGATGTGGTGGTAGATTTTGTTCCTGGGATGGTTAATTCTTCCACCTTTGCCAAGTCTTGAATATAAGATTGCCCAGCCAAGAGGATATGCCGTTCCTTATCGCTTTGGGTCTGCAAGATTGCTGACACCTTCACCCCTGGCTTAATATCTGCTTCTGCCCGTAAGTTGCGAATCGTCCGAATTGTGCCAATCAGTAGCTCAAATTGTTGCTCTAAATCCGGGTTAATGAGTGCCGAATCGGCTGTGGGATAAGATTGTAACGCCAAGGTTTTGCCTTCACCCGCTTGAGTCAGCGTCTGCCAGATTTCCTCGGTAATGTGTGGCATGAAAGGATGGAGTAATTTTAGAATTCCTTCCAGCACATAAGCGAGAGTTTGCTGAGCAACCAACCGCGAGGAGGCGGGGGCATCCGGGCGCAGGCGAGATTTGACCAGTTCGATGTACCAGTCGCAGAAATCGCCCCAAAAGAATTCATACACTCCCTTAGCGGCTTCACCGAGACCATAGTTGTCGATGTAGTCGCCGGTTTGCTGCACCACTTGATGGTAGCGGGAGAGAATCCAGCGATCGCATAGTTCAGGACTGAGGACTGAGGAGTGAGGAGTGAGGAGTGAGGACTGAGGACTGAGGAGTGAGGAGTCAGGAGTGAGGACTGAGGGCGGAGGAGTGAGGACTGAGGAGTGAGGACTGGGGACTGAGGAGTGAGGAGTGGGGGGAGAACCCAATTGTTGCGGCGTCTTGCCATCCAGATTCATCATCACAAACCGGGCAGCATTCCACAATTTGTTAGTGAAATTGCGGCTAGCTTCAACCGTTGCCGATTCATCCGTCTTGCGATTGTACTCCATCCGGATATCTTGACCCGCCCCAGCCACTTCTTTAATTAAGGTGTAGCGCAGAGCATCGGTGCCGTATTTGTCAATCAGCAACAGCGGATCGATGCCATTGTTGGCAGATTTAGACATTTTCTTGCCGTTCTCATCCAGCACTAAGCCGTGGATGTAAACGTCGTGGAAAGGCATTTTTCCCGTAAAGTGCCCCGCCATCATCGTCATTCTGGCAACCCAGAAGAAGATGATGTCAAAGCCAGTCACGAGGGTTGTGGTGGGGTAGTAGGTTGTGAGATCCGGCGTCTGTTCGGGCCAACCCAGAGTAGAAAAAGGCCACAGACCAGAAGAGAACCAGGTATCGAGAACATCTGGGTCTTGTTCTAGCTTGACATTTTCTCCAAATTGTGCCAGTGCCTTTTCTTGTGCCTCTGCCTCGGTACGTGCGACCACAAACGGCGTTTCGTCGGTAATTGCGTCGCCTGTTTCACTCACCACATACCAAGCCGGGATTTGGTGTCCCCACCACAGTTGGCGAGAAATGCACCAATCTTTTAATTTTACTAGCCAGTCACGATAAACCTTCGTCCAGCGTTCTGGCACAAACTCCGGTGAATTCTTATCGTCCAGAAACTCTAGCCCCCGGTCAGCCAGAGGGCGAATTTTGACAAACCACTGAGTAGAGAGGAGAGGTTCGACGGGGACTTTTCCGCGATCGCTATAAGGAACCGTATGCTTATACTCCTCCACCTTCACCAGAACGCCGTCTGCTTCCAGTCGCTGTACCACATTCTTCCGGGCAACAAAGCGGTCTTGCCCCTGAAATTCTCCGGCATTTTCGTTTAAAGAGCCGTCCTTATTCATAATGTTGATAAACGGCAAAGAGTGACGCTGACCCATTTCAAAGTCATTGGGGTCATGCGCGGGTGTCACCTTCACGCAACCCGTCCCGAAAGCCGGGTCAACCAATTCATCGCCAATAATCGGAATTTCTCGCCCCATAATTGGCAGCGTCAGCGTCTTCCCAATCAAATGCTTGTAGCGGTCATCGTTGGGATTCACCGCCACCGCTGTATCGCCCAGCATCGTCTCCGGTCGAGTCGTCGCCACTTCCACATAGCCGTTGCCATCCGTGAGGGGATAGCGGAAGTGCCACAGATGCCCGTTGACTTCTTGATTATCCACCTCCAAGTCAGACACAGCAGATTGACTTGCAGGACACCAATTCACTAAGTAATTGCCGCGATAAATTAATCCTTCCTCATACATTTGGATAAAAGCTTCCAACACTGCTTTGGATAAGCCTTCATCCATCGTGAAGCGTTCCCGCGTCCAATCTACTGAGACGCCCAAACGCCGCAGCTGATTAACAATGGTTCCCTCAGATTCGGTTTTCCACTGCCAAGCCCGTTCTAAAAACTTCTCGCGTCCCACCTCATGGCGAGTTTTTCCTTCTGCCTGAAGTTGTTTTTCCAGTACGGCGTTCACCGCGATACTGGCGTGGTCGGTTCCCGGTACCCACAGAGTGTTGCGTCCCTTCATCCGGTGGTAGCGCACGAGGGTGTCAATCAGGGAACTCTCGAAGGCGTGTCCCATGTGCAAGCTACCCGTGACGTTGGGCGGCGGAATGACGATGCAGTAAGGAACGCCTGGATGATTGGGGTCGGCTTTGAAGACTTGGTTTTCTTCCCAGAACTTCTGCCACTTGGTTTCTGTCGTAGTGGGGTCGTATTGGCTGGCGAGGGCGGGGATTGTTGCGGTCATGCTGGGAAGACTAAATGAAGACGGCTTTACATAAATTTTGCCATACGGTAGGGGAGGGTATATGAGAACGAACCGCCAAGACGCCAAGGACGCCAAGAGAAGAGAGCCAAGTCAGGAGGTGGATAAACTTGCGTATGCTGTGATAGGTGCGGCGATGGAGGTGCATCGAGTGTTGGGACCGGGATTTTTGGAGTCTGTGTATCAGGAGGCGCTGGAAGTGGAGTTTCGGTTGCGGGGAATATTTTCTAAACCTCAGAAAACGCTAGCTGTTACTTATAAAGGTCATCAAGTTGGTGAAGGCAGATTAGATTTTCTTGTTGGCGATGTCCTAATTGTGGAATTGAAAGCTGTCCAAAACTTAGATCCTATTCACCAAGCCCAAGTCCTCTCCTACCTTAAAATGACTAACTATCCTCTTGCCCTGCTCATCAACTTCAACGTCCCTCTCCTCAAAGACGGCATCCGCCGCATCGTTCTCTCTTCCTAACTCTCTCTGCGTCCTCTGCGTCCTTGGCGGTTCGTTAATTTAGAGAGCGATCGCTAAGCGTATGCCGTTCTTAGCAGCTTTTTGACCAATACCTTCGACTCATTCCCCTAGTTTCAGCAAACCATGCCGGACACCATAAAATAGCCGGTTGAGCATGGTTTGTTCTTCTTCGTCTAGCCAATCTTTAGTGAGCAGGACAGTTTTCAGCTGGTACTGGTTCACAGGAGTAATCCGGCGGGAGACGAATATCTGAGCAACTAGATCCTCGATAGTCACTTGGGTCGGAAAAAACTCAGCTGTCATTGTCAAATCAAGAATTTAATATATCTACTCTCAGCTTTTTCCGAACCATCCCCAGTGATGCCAGCTAGAAAAAATTGTGACAACAGCTTAAAAACTAAGTGATCCCGGTCATTTCTGGAGTCGTTAGGAAGTGGTACCTCAAATTTTCAAAAACCACTTTTGGCGATACATGGCGTACAGAATCGCCCACCAGAACAACAATGTCACGATGGCGAACAATAAAGAGCCGTTCATCGCTCCCGCCCAAGACACAAAGACATTCTCATAGATCCAGTTGTAAGTAGTTGGGGCGGTTTCGCCGGTTCCGACGTGGGTTTTAACTAAGATTTTAATCAGCAGAACTGAGGCGACGAACGCGAAGATAGCGTTTAACCCCATGACTTCAAACGACTTCCCCCAGCGGCGGAACTTCCGCACTTCCATCAATTCATAACAAGCTGCCAACAACAGCAACGCCCAACCAGTAGTGAAAAGAACGAAAGAACTCGTCCACAGTTTCTTGTTGATGGGGAAGTCTAACCCCCACGCCCATCCAGCGACTAGGCAAGCAATGCCAAACAAGACCAAACCGATACTGGTGCGCGACTGTATTGGTTGGGTGCGTATCCAGTCAACCGTAAAGTAGCCGGTGAGGACGGTGACAACCGCTGGAAGAGTGCTGAAAAGACCTTCCGGATCTCCCATAGAGTTGAAATTATCTCCCTTATACAGATGCGCTGTGCCAATTATCAGGCGGTCGATATAAGCCCCAAAATTACCTTCCCGCGTTAAGACACCAGCTCCATAATCGGGAACAGGGATAAAAGACATCGCCACCCAGTACCCAATTAGTAGCAGTGCTGCTAGTGCCCACTGTCCTTTGCGTGGCACGTTAAGAACTATCAGACCAGCCAGCAGGTAGGCAAGGCTAATCCGCTGCAAGACACCCATGATGCGGATGGTGCTGAAGTCATAATTCCAGAAGCCGTTCAGCAGCAAACCGAGGGCAAAAAGAATCGCCGCTCGGCGTAAAATTCGTCTATAAACAGCGGCAGTAGGGCGGTTCCCTTCCGCGTATTTGGAAAGGGAAAAGGTCATTGCCCCGCCGACAATAAATAGAAAGAAGGGAAATACCAAGTCTGCGAGGGTGCAGCCGTGCCATTCTGCGTGTTCCAGGAAAGGATATACTTGGTCGGCGACTCCCGCCTGATTAACTAAAATCATTCCCGCAATGGCAATACCTCGAAATACATCGAGCGAAGTCAAGCGCATAGTAGAGTTTCCAGAAGCATTCAAGGCGCTAATAAATAATAGAGTGACACGTATCACTCTATAGGAAGAAGACATTCACCTTGTCGCTTAGGGTAACATCACGGGGAAGGAAATAAAAAATAATTTCCGATCTATTAAAGAGTTCTAGAATTGTGATGCTAGCTCTAGCCGTTCAACCCTATACACGGTCACGACACTGAGCGATAAAATTTTGGTATCGCGTAAAATTACTCGTACCGACCAGCAACAAATAAGAGCAGGGCTATTGCAGGATTCACTCAAAGAAGCAGAACATATTCTGATTGATAGAGTGCTTTACGGCATCCGACATGGCTTGCTGAGGCTCAAAGATTAAATAATTAGGATTTCCTATCATTTTGTTAGGTTAACTTAAGGTTTGAACCGCTACCTATACCTTCAGGACTTACGCAAAGTCATGGAAAAACGAACCGCGAAGGACGCAAAGGACACGAAGGAATAAGAGTTTCAGAGAGTTCTTGCGTAAGTCCTAACCTTAAAAAAGGGTAAAAGAAGGTTGCATCCAGAAAGATTATTTTTTAGCTACAGGAGTTAGATGAAACCAGAAAGTTTTATGAAGATAGCCTTGGAAGAAGCAAAGCTAGGAGATGCTCCTTACGGTGCAGTAATTGTTAAAGATAATCAAGTAATTATTAAAGCACACAATACTGTCAAAACGGATAATGACCCAACTGCCCACGCAGAAGTTAACGCGATTCGCCGTTTAACAAAAGAAAGAAAAAATCCTTCTTTAGAAGGTTATACCTTGTATACAACTTGCGAACCGTGCCCAATGTGTACGACGGTTTGTATATGGGCAGGGATATCTGAAATTATATTTGGAGCTTCAATTCAAGATTTAATTGCGGCTGGTGTTTCCCAAATCAACTTATCTAGCGAAGAAATTATTGAAAAAGGGTTAAAGGAAATAAAACTGACAAAAGGACTTTTAAAAGAAGAAGCTCTGCAATTATTTAAGCGTTAATTCTGTTTTTACACTTGAAACAAAAAATGCCTTTTTACCTTATAGCGGTTCTGACTAAGCGTGCAATAGACTCGAAACCCTGAAAGACTATCCAAAACTCCTGAAACCCTTAGAAAAATCGTAGGGAATGGTAGAGCGTAAGCGTAGGCGCGTTCATGCCGTAAGGCTTTAGCCTTCAAGGGAGAGTAACTAGGGCAAACTGCACTAGTGCTGGGTTTCGTTCCAAGAGTCCAGCCTACACATCCGAGATTTGTCAGGCAATAGACTCGGAACCCCAACCCCATCACCGAAAAGCGGGGAGGGGGAATATTGAACCCCTTCCGGAAAAGCGGGGTGGGATCAAATCGTACTCCATCCAAACGAGAATTGCTATCTTAACTATCAATTCATCAAAATATTGATAAAACATCTGGTTGGAAGACTTGACTTTAGAAAGATGTTCGATAAATTTGTAAAAATTTTCCTTCATTTTCCCTTCTTGAATGAAACAATTTGCATAGAAGAGCGTCTTGGGGATACCCCCTCCCCCTGGATTTTGAGCTGTGACCGGATCGGCTAAGATATCAAGGCACACGTAAAGGGTAACAACGTGGGGAAACGCCGGTGTAAGTCCGGGGCTGTGCGGCAGCTGTAAACGAGGCGACTCTCGTAAGCCAGAATGCCTACTTAGTACCTAGTACCTTCATACAGTCTAATTTCCTGCCTTGCACGGGAAAGGAGCAATAAAATTGATGCCTAGTATAAATTCAACCGATCTGATGGGGCTAGAATCCCCTACTCCCCAGTCGATTCAATTGCCGCCGCTGCCTTTACACCGTCCGTTGTTGATGGTTGGTCATGGCACCAGAGATGAGGATGGACGGCAGAGTCTTTTAGATTTTGCCGCCGCGTATCAAGCTTTAGACACGTCGCGTCCTGTTGTACCTTGTTTTTTGGAACTCACTGCTCCTACGATACAGGAGGGGGTCGATCGCTGTGTAGAAGAGGGTTACACGGAACTTTCGGTATTGCCGATTCTGCTATTTGCAGCTCGACACAATAAGTTTGATGTGACGAATGAGTTAGACCGGGCAAGGGTTAGACATCCCCAGGTAAAGTTTTACTATGGGCGTCATTTTGGGATTACGCCAGGGATTTTGGATTTGTGGCGATCGCGTCTTTCGGAATTAGACCAACCCCAGTACAATCGCTCAGAAACGGTGCTGCTCTTTGTCGGTCGGGGTTCCAGCGATCCTGACGCTAACAGCGATGTTTATAAGCTTGCCCGGATTTTGTGGGAAGGTAGCGGCTACGCCACAGTTGAAACTTGCTTTATCGGCATTACCCATCCCCGTCTGGAAGAAGGGTTCCGTCGTGCTAGACTCTACGAGCCTAAACGAATTATCGTCCTGCCGTACTTCCTATTTACCGGAGTCTTAGTTAAAAAGATTTTTGACATCACCGCGCAAAAGCAGGAGCAATACCCGGATATTTCCATGACTTGCCTGCCAGAAATGGGCATTCACCCTCAGTTGTTGTCTGTATTAAGAGAACGAGAAATTGAGACGCAGTTGGGGCAAGTGCAAATGAACTGCGAAATGTGCAAATTCAGGATAGCAGCCATTAGCAATAGTAACGGGCACACTCCCGCCCACGAGCATTCTCATCATGGGCATGGGCATGGGCATCACCATAGTCACGATCATGCTCACGCTGCTGAAGATCCCTACAGAAATGTAGAGCAATATCATCAAAAGATTTGGCAAGCGCCTTGAATATTTGATAGGTAGTCATTAGTCAGTCGTCATTAGTCATTGGTGTCACTAGCAAAGAACTCAGAACTAATGACTACTGACAATTCCCAACTACTCATTACCTAAAAACCGATGTCTAAAGAATTTGTAATTGGTGAGCGAGTCCGTGTGGTAGCGTTGCCACCTTACGTCAAAACAGCGGAACCGATGCCGATGCTGCGCCCTCCTGATGTGATTCAGCTTGGGGAAGAGGGTGTTGTCGTTGACCGGCGTCCAGGGGGATTTTGGAGCGTCCGCTTTGCCAGAGGAATTTTTCTGCTAGATAGCCAGTTTATAGAGACTGTGCCAGCGATCGCTGATACCGAATCAGAGGCAGAGGCAAATGATGAGCGATCGCACAACGTACCACTGGATCAAAAGTATATATAGTTGACCCCAGCTGAGTCCGAGGCGATCGCCAAGCGCTTCAAAAAGTCAGTTCGCACCTCAACAATCGCCAACCCCGAATCAAATCACTTCCGTTTTTTATGGTTTTTCTTGCGTGACTCCTTGGACATCTTTTTTTTAGACTTCTGTTTGCTTTCGCTCTTGCCAGAGCGAAAGCCTTTCGTTTCCTGAGAAATTGATGAACCCGTGAAGCCAGGATCGCTGACCCCCTTTCCTGGAAAGCTCCGGTTAAATTCTTTCTTCGGTAACTCTTCAGGCGACTTCAAGCCCAATTCCACCTGCACATCATCCCAGTCTCCTACCAAGAAACGATCCACGGTATCGGCAGCAAAGACACGCTCCATCAACGGCGCGGACTCTACCGCCTTCAGATCGACCAGGGAAGCCATGAGAAAGCTATTAAATTCTGGACCGTTTTCTGCAAACGATTTCAGTTGACGGGTGAGAATCGTAACACACTCATCACGAGCCTCAGGATAATCGATGGCAATCTCTTCCAAACAGTTAACAGCAGTTGTGCGAGGGAATATCGCCTGAGAGGTATCCGCTAGATAAGCTGCCAGAGCCGGAATCGCCGCTGGCCCGATCGTGCTATAGACTAATGGCAGTTCTTCGGCAATCCATTCCCAGTAGTTGCTTTCCCGTTTCTCAAACAAGCCCATGAGCGGCTCAATGGCAGCCTCAGCGCGGAGTTGTCCCAATGCTCTCCAGGCATGAATGGGTGCCCAGGATTCGAGAGTATCTTCATCATCCCGGTATAACTCGTTGTCTGTTGCCATGCGGATCAAGTCAGGAATGTCCTTGGGGGCAATACCTAGTTCTAGATAGTCAGGCCAATTGTCAAAGTCCATCTCGGCGCAATTGCCATAGGTGAGCAGCTGGTTCACTGGTGGTGCATAACTCTCTATGCTCATCTCAATTCCCTTGTTTCCATCTCGATTGCTTCTGCTAGATTCACTTGAGTCTTGGCAGCCTCAAGTCCTCATCTCTAACACGATACAGAGGATGAATCAAGATATATGATTTAGTAGCGGGATAGCAAAGCAGCGTTACTCAGGACTTACGCAAAGCTTATACATATAGCGTTTTTTCGGGTTCAATCCCCCTGTGGTTGCCCTCATAGATGTGGTGATGTGCGGCGAGTCCTGGTTACTCTCAAGCACGCTTCGCTCCGATCAATTCGCCGCTACTGGTTGAAAAAGTTGGTTGGCAGGGGAAGATCCCCGGTGCGATCGCCCTCTTGTATTCTTTTCTCGCTTGTTCTTTGCAGTTCGTTTCTTCCTGTGCGTTTTTAGGGTACCGATGATTGCCCAGTCACGCTAACCTCTCGAACTAAACGGTCTAGTGCAAGTTGCATCTGAGTACAGACTTTTTCATAGCAGGCATTCACATAAGCGCGATCGCTAGCTGCTGCACGACCATAGCGTTCAAATACAATCGGGGAGAGGACGCGGGTATGAATTTGCACTGGCAGCGGAAAATTTGGTATCGGGCCAATCCCCAGTCCCCAAGGCAACCCCAAATAAACTGGAAATACACCCGTGTCAGCGTCTAACTTCCAGGGAAAGCCCCATTCATGCAGTTGTCGCACCTGCTGGTAGAAATCTGCTAGAACAATCAGCGTCTCGTGGGCACCATGAGAAATAATCGGTACAATTGGCGCTTCTTCCCGCAGTGCCAGTTTGATAAACCCCTTACGCCCTGCAAAGTGAATTTGATAACGCTGGTTGTAAGGACGGAACATATCTTCAGCCCCGCCGGGATAGACGAGTACCGCAGCACCCCGCCCAAGGGCAGCGATCGCTACTTTCGGATGAGCAATCAGTGCCCCTACTTGGGCAGCTGGCACCGCGAAGATAGGAGTTTTCCAAGCAGAAGGATGCATTAGTCCATAAGCTAAGCGTTCGTAGCCAAACCGGCGAAACCAGTCATACAGAAACATCGAGGTATCCGGCGAAGCCAAGCCTCCATTATGGGAACCGACAATCAGTACCTTCCCTTCTGGGGGCACATGATGCCAGCCATCCGTTTGAACCCGAAAATAGTAGCGGTAGAACCATTCCCACACCGGCATCCAAGCTTTAATCGCATCGGGATTTCGATCTTCTAGCGACCAACCATCAAACTGATGAGCAGCGGTTTTGCTGTCACTGCCTCTGCTACCCGTAGAAACATTAATATTTTCAAACAATGGTTCTTAACCACCCAAAACTCATAAATTGCGTTCTTTAGGATAATCTGCTGCCGAGTCTATTGGCAAACATTTGCTTTTTCGGTGGCGATCGCTTCTCACCCTTCCCGGATGCCAGAAACCGATCTCGATCCGCTACCCTTTTCTGATCTCTGATCTACATAGACAACTCTATTTTTGCGGAAGATGGGGCCAAATTAGCGCGATCGCTAGCCGTAGTGACTCCCCCACCATCGAAAAACGAGCCGTTTCATCCGCCGTTTTCTCCCACTGCAACAACTGCTTTTGGAACATCTGGTCTTGCTTGGCTCGCTTCACAAGCGCCTGACTAATCATTGTCTTTTGGATTTCTTCCGTCGAGATGCCCTCGTTCTTAAGGAAATTCAACAACCGCTGCACGCTTCCGACCAACTGCTCTGGCGCTTGGGAGAGGATAATCAGTTGGATCTGTTTCACCACCTCTTGATAAATCCGCAGCCGATAATCGGGTGGAGGCGACGGTGGCGGCAGTGGCGGTGGCGGTACCTTCAGCGTCACGAGATTTTCTGGGTGAGCCTTGATTTGCAGCAGCTCCAAGATCGCTTGTCGCTTAGACTCCACCAACTGAAGCATCTCCGGGTATAGCTGCAAAACTCGTTGAGACAGAGTTTTCCCATTCACAAAATGACTCGACGCCAGTTTTAGCAGATACTGCTCCTCCTGGGGTTGGTAAGACTTAATCCTCAGTTGCAAGTCAGGAGAATCGAGTTGCACCTGAGTCAGAGTAAACACCAGCGCTTCCCAGTTCGGAGCCTCTTTCAAAAAAACTTCTATGGTAGTGGCACCCTCCGCACCGTCCGCGTCCCCTGTGCTATCGTCCCTGCCGAATTCCCCCGGCTCAAAATCCCGACCCACCGGAAAGCGCTCAGTCGGTTTTTTAGTCGCGTAATTAAACCGGGTAAAAACATAACGGCACTCCACCTTAGAAAGATCGACATCCTCAAGGTGCCAGTTGCTGATGCAACAGCCAGTCAATTGCGCCTGGTCGAGATTGGTGCGAATCAAATGACTTTCTAGAAGATAGGCATCGCTCAAATTTGCCTCAGACATCGTGCAGTCACCCAGGTATGCCCCGCTCAAATCAGCTTTTCGCAGATCCGCCCCGCGTAAATTCGCCTCACTCAGGTCGGCACGTAACAAATACACATCCTGCAAGATCGCTCGTAGTAAATAAGCTTTTCGCAAGCTGGCTTTCAGTAAATAAGCTCCAGTCAAATTCACCCGACTCAAGTCAGCACTATTGAGAATCGCTTCGCTCAAATCGGCACCGATGAGAATTGACCGATGCAAGTCTGCCTCAGTCAAATTTGCCGCCCGCAGGTAGGCGGCGCTGAGGTCGGCTTCCGTCAAGTTGGTGCCCACTAAAATCGCATCTCGTAAATTCGCGGCTTCTAGATGCGCTTCCCGGAGATTTGCGCCGCTGAGGTTGGCACCAACCAAGCTAGCGCCACGGAGATTTGCCTCCATCAACTCGGCTTCGATTAACTGAGTGCCGTTGAGTTTGGCATTTTCGAGATTGATTTGATCCAGCTTCGCCCTACACAAGTCAGCACCGCTCAAGTCTGCTTCCTGAAGAACCGCCCAGTTGAGGTCGGCGTCTTGGAGAGTTGCTAAACGCAAGTCTACTTTAACCATCCGAGCGCGACTCAAAGTTGCCTGGTTAAGATTGGCACCTGTGAGCGTAGCGCTCCGCATATCGGCTTGGTGCAGGCAAGCACCGATGAGGTTGGATTGGTTCAGACAAGCCCAGCTGAGGTTGGCACCGCTCAAGTTGGCTCCCGTTAAGTTTATATCCCGGAGATTGACCCCACCGAGGCTGGCTCCACTGAGGTCTACATAGGAAAAATCGCGTTCTCCTTGTCGGTACCGATCGAGGAAGTTATGTATTTGCACACCCTTGAAGGATAAAAATTATTAAATTTTAAAAATAAAAAATTAAAAAGGCAAAATTTTTAGGGATTTCCTTCTTTATTTTGCCTTTGAAATGAGTAAAATTTGGCTCTTTTATGGTATCCAGCGGGGATGAAATCCAGGGAAAGGCAGCTGCTCTGGTTGGAGCTGGGTTGGGGGTTCTCCAGCTTTTGGCTGGCTTAGGGGAAGCAGCCAAAGGCGACTGGTAGCGATCGCCTCTCCTTCATTGGTTCTCAAACCGTCTGCCGTGGGTGCTGTCCCGGTGGCAACAATTTGGTCGAACAGCAGCGCTAACCCATCCGGTGCCAGACTCATCTGAATATCCCGCTGGATGGGCAAAAGCAACAGCGGCTCGATCGCCTTTGCATCCAGAGTCCCTGCCTCTGTCTGGAGGTCAATTGCCGCAATGTAAGGTTGTTCTTGGTACTCTTGTCCTGGCAGTAACTGAGTCAGCAGGCAGTAGAGCGTTTCCTTGTAGGGGGCAAACTGACAGTTGAGAATTGAGCCATTTGTCCGCAGCAGTTCTTTCTGTACGCCTTGGTTGGTGACTAAAAAGAGCGATCGCGTGTAATCTGTATTAAATTTCACCATCGCCGCTGCCGAGCCATCTCTGGCAAAATCTAGCGCCATCCCAAACTTGGGCAGAAAATCTAACGGTTTGGCTCCAGGTGTCAGCGGCAGAATGGCGATGCCTTCTCCTTGTGCGCTTGCCACCGAGGCACTATCTGGCGCAATCAAAAAATCTCCGCCCGGTTGGTTATTCAGCGGTTGCGGCGGTGCATTCGGTCGGAGTACCCACAAGCCAAATTCGGCTGGATTTTGGCTGTTCACCCGCTGAACCACAATCGTTTGCCCATCCGCAGCTAAGTCAAATTTGAGATTCTGGTAGTTTTTATTATCTAAAACCAGATTCATTCTGCCTGCTGGATCGAGATCCTTGTCAGCTTTTCCTTCGGTTTTGTAATTGAGTCCTGTGGTGACGGTGTACAGTTGTTGTGCCGATACACCGGGTTGGTTACTCGTCCAGTCGGTGGCAGAAAACAAAACCTTGTCGCCATCTGGATACACCTTAAAGTCGATCGCCACTAGGTCTTTAGGCGTCAGAACGGTTTTTTTGTTTTGGGTGAGGTTGTAGAGGATTAACTGTCCCTGTTCTTCCTTCTCAACGCCCAAGTAGATAAAAGCGCGATCGCGGGTGCGAAACTGACTCGTAAACGGTACAATTGCCCTCCCCGTTTTCCCTTGAGTCCCCAAGCGCTCTCGCGCCCCCTGCAATTCCACTTTATAGTCGGTGTCATAGGATGCTGGGGAAGTGAGGGTATAAGACATCTTCCGCCCCGCCCAACTGAATTTACCGCGCAGGGGTGGAGCGATTCGCAGATTTGCTTCCACGCTGCTGTGTTCCATCGGGCGGCTAAAGGTGAGAATAAAGGAAGTATCCTCGACACCCACTTTTTCACCCTGCCAGTTGAAATCCCGCACGCGAGGCCCGGTGACTAAAAAACAGTTCGGACCGCAGGCATCGCCACCCCACACCACTAGCCCAATCAGCACGCTTAGCACCAGCATCAGCGCTAGCGCCAGACGATCAACGGGTTGCACCCATTTTCGATTTTCGATTTTTGATTTTCGATTCATCACTGCCTTCGCCTCGCCAATCTAAAATCTAAAATCGTCTAATAATCATACGGGTTCTTCGGTGCTTCTATTTTTTTGAGGGAGTTTGCCTTGATGGTAAGTTGGCGTTTGCCGTCTAGGGTTTCGGTGATCATCTCACCTTCAATTTCTAACCAAGTGTCAGGGGTATAAGCTGCCCGGTTTTCAGTTAGTTTTACCGGCAATCCTACGGGATAAGCATCTGCGGCACAGCAGGTAATCACAAATTGCGAAATTAACAGATATTGCTCGGAGAGTTTCGGTGGATGGACGACAAATCCCCTCACTTTAACTTTCTGACCCGTGTAGGTGTCGGGTTCTGAGTTGAAGTTGAGCGTCCGCACCCAGTCGATGAGCGATCGCTCTTCTGGTCTTGTTGAAGAGCGAAATGATTGGGGTTGCGCTCGTGTCAAGCTCAAAGAGTCCGCAATCCCGCGATCGAGTGCTGTGGTTGAGGTAAATGCGCGGGGGGCAACCAGTAAACCGACGATTGCCGTCAACAGCAACAATACACTGCTCCAACCGGGAGGAAATAGGGTAATGTGCTGAAGAACTGCCACCGACCGATTTTCCTTCCGGTGATTCAACACTTTCCCAATCAGTTGCAAGGCGCTCAACGCCGCCATAATTAACAAGCAGATGGCAGTGACAACTACATATTTAAAGTAATCTCGGTGAATCAGCAGGTATAACTGACCCGTGAACCAATATTTCAGTAGCAAGGTTCCCCAAGCAGTTAGTGCCAAGATATCCAAACCGGGAATTATAAATTTTTGAGAAATAATTTTTGGTTGATTGGTCATTGGTAAGCGTGCTAATGGCTAATTGAAGACTGGTTAATTGCTAATTGTTCAAAAACCTTTGTTCCATTAGCAACTCACCCATAATCTTAGAAAAAGTACGTATACAAGAGAGTCATTATAAAAGTCATCTGAGCTGCCAGACCAAACAGGTAAAACACGGCTCTGGGTTTGAAAATGGATAACATCAAACCGATGCCTTTGAGGTCAATCATGGGGCCAAATACCAGAAAGGCTAACAAGGAGCCGCTGGTAAATGTTGTGGCAAAGGAAAGGGCAAAAAAAGAATCGACTGTTGAACAAATTGACACTAAAGCCGCTAGTACCATCATGGCAAGGATGGAGGCGATTGGCCCCTGACCCAAGCTGAGGATCAGTTCGCGGGGAACGAGTACCTGAATCGCCGCTGCGATCGCGCTTCCCAAAATTAACACGCCTCCCAATTCCCGCAGCTCTTGCACTGTATTCTCAAGTAACATCCGCAGCTTGAAAGACAGGGGTTTTGACGTAATCGATTGACCCATTATCCCGCCGCCTGTGATGCCAACGGCGCTCATTGCCGGTTGCGGTTGTCCCAGCCAAAACGTGCCGGATTTTAATAAAGTGGGAGTTTCGTCTTCTGCCGTTTGAGTTTTCATCTGAGGTAAGGCGCAAGCGATCGCGGGTTGCAGTATCGGCTTCAGATTGGACTGAACGCTGAAAACTGAGGCAATAATCGTCGCGATCGATAGAGAAAATACCACCCGCAACACTACAATTTCCGGCTGATCTCGAAACGCCACCCAGGTTGACCAGATCACGATCGGATTAATCGTCGGTGCCGCTAGCAAAAACCCCACTGCCACAGGCGCAGGCACTCCCTGCATCAGCAACCGCCGCGCCACGGGCACGTTGCCGCACTCACACACCGGAAACAAAAAGCCCGCACAACTGCCCACAAATGCCCCCAAAATGGGGTTTTTCGGCATGACAGCAATCAGCTGGCGCTCATCGATCCACAACAGCAGCAAACCGGAGAGCAAAACCCCCAGCAGTAAGAAAGGCATTGCCTCTACCAGCAAACTCAAAAACAAGGTGAAAGCGTTGTGCAGTTGATTCATGCTTTGGATCGTGAGAAGCCTTTTTTAGCTTTATGAGGTTGCCAAGCCATTTTAACGGTTATTACTACTCATCACTAGGGTTGATGAATGTGCTAGTGGACGAAACCTGTTACCAAAAGTTGCTCACTTTATCCCCAATCTACCCGTTGCTTTACCGTAAATTTACGGAGTTTACCGAAACTTTGTAGTCTGTAACACAAACCATCTCTGGTAAAAATGCTATCCTATGCTTGAAGTATACTCAAGCTTCCATTGCTGCGTTTTCATGCAGCGGGGTACCCTGTGCTAAACGCATTTTTATCACTTCCTTTGTCATCCAATCGAAGCCAGCAAAATCTGTGTTTGGAGTCCACGCTGCGATCGCTATCGCTTCACGATTGTCAGATTGAATATCATCAAGTTGGCTGGGAAGTGACTCAAACTTTGAAAGCCAATCCGCTACTCCCAGGCGTCATTTTGATGAAGCAGGGTCAATTAGCTGGGATGATTTCGCGGCGGCGATTTTTGGAATACATGAGCCGTCCCTACGGATTGGAACTATTTTCCAAGCGTCCCATTGAGTGTTTATATCGCTCTGCCGAAACGGAAACTTTGATTCTGAGTGGCGATACGTTAATTGTGGCGGCGGCGTGTCGATCTTTGCAACGAGCGGCTGAGTTACTTTATGAACCGATTGTGGTGGAGGTCGCGCCGCAAGTTTATCGGTTATTAGATGTACATCAATTACTGATCGCTCAATCGCAAATTCACGAATTGGCAACTGAACTGCTCACTCAACTTTATACTCATCTGGAAGCAGCAAACCAACAATTGCTGCGCCTTGCCACTTCTGATGGTTTGACTGGGGTTGCTAACCGACACCGTTTTGATGGCTATCTCGATTCCTGTTGGCAACAGATGCAAGCTAGTAATTCAGCGTTATCGCTGATCTTGTGCGATGTTGATTTCTTCAAAAAGTACAACGATACCTACGGTCATCAAGCGGGTGATGATACTTTGCGACAGGTAGCAGGTGCCATTCAGCAAGCGGTGAAGTGTCCGGAAGATTTAGTGGCACGCTATGGGGGTGAAGAATTTGCCGTGATTTTGCCGCACACGTCGCTTGAGGATGCCCTTCAGGTCGCAGAACGTATCAGACTGAGTGTGAAAGCCTTGAAGATTGCCCATGTTTGCTCAGAAGTAAGCGAGTACATCACCCTAAGTTTAGGAGTTGCCACGATCTTTCCTAGCTCAACTTTTTCACCGGCAATGCTGATTGCGGCGGCGGACGAAAAGCTGTATCGGGCAAAACACACAGGGCGAGATCAAGCTCAAGGTCATCTGCTTTGCATACCGCGCGATCGCTCATCCGTTTTTGAGCCATCTGCAACTTCTTGAATAAAAAAATATTTGATTTAAAATATATACAAATGTTCTATTTTACTAAAAATTATAAAATTTTCTAGCTTTTTAGGATTTAAAAACCATCTTAAGCAGAATTTAATTAACCAAAAGTTAATCTGATCTTCAAATTAAATTTAAAAATCAATAAAGATTATGGCTGTAAAATTTATAACTTATAATCAGTAAAATGTGGGGATAAAGTAAATTTTGCATTTTCCTATACAGCGAATAAGAACTGATTGAGGTAATTTATGGTGACTTGGCAAGAATCCCCGTCGGAATTATCAGTTCTCCCTCTGTCCCAGATAAATAACCTCAATTTGGAGTCAACGCTTCAAGAGCTTCCCCTATATGATTTTCAGATAGAAGCCTCTAATCTGGGCCAGGAAGCCAATAAAGAATTTGAAGCAAATGCGCTGCTACCAGGAGTCATTTTAACGATAGAAAGTCAGTTTGCGGGAATGATTTCGCGGCGGCGATTTTTAGAACAAATGAGCCGTCCTTATGGACTGGAATTATTTTTAAAGCGACCCTTAAAATCTTTATATCAATTCGCCAGTACCCATGTTTTGAAACTTTCTGGCGATACGTTAATTGTAGCGGCAGCAAAGCAGTCTTTGCAACGACCTCCTGAGTTACTCTATGAACCGATTGTGGTAGAGTTAGCGCCGGGAATTTACCGATTACTGGATGTACATCAATTACTGGTGGCACAGTCAAAAATTCATGAACTGACAACCCAGTTGCTCAATGAGCAAACCAAAGCTCAGATGTTGCAAACAGAAAAAATGGCGAGTTTGGGACGGACGGTTGCTGAGGTTGCCCATGAGATTAGAAATCCCATTAACTGCATTAATGGAAATTTCGGCTTTGTGGAAACTTATTACAAAAATTTAATAGATTTATTGGCAGCTTATGAAAAAGAAACCGAACCTTCAAGTAAAATTGAGGAACTGAAAGAAGAAATTGAACTTGATTTTCTTCTAGAAGATTTGCCTAAGTTGATAGAGAGTATGAAGCTGAGTGCAGAGCGATTAACAAAAATCGTTGGCAGTCTGCGAAATTTTTCTCATGTGGATGAGGCACGGCGGCAGCCCGTTGACTTGCACGAATGTATTGAAAGTACCTTGTTAATTTTAAATAATCCCATCAAACAGGGGATTAAAGTCATTAAGAATTATGGCGATTTACCAGAGGTAAATTGCTACTCAGGTCAACTGAGTCAGGTATTTATGAATATCATTAGTAATGCGATTGATGCGCTCAAGGATCAAGTAGCTGATGGGTCGGATTGGCAACCCCAAATAGAGATTACGACGGAAGTTTTAGAAATCCAAGATTCTGAATGGGTGGCAATTCGGATTGCGGATAATGGGCCGGGAATTCCACCAGAAATTCAGGAGCGAATTTTTGAGACGTTCTTTACTACAAAGCCGATGGGCAAGGGAACGGGGTTGGGATTGGCAATTAGTTATCAAATTGTTACCGAGAAGCACGGGGGTCATTTATCGGTGCGATCGCGCAGTGTGTGCCCTCTGGGCTGCTCTTCCTTAGCATATGCTGCTCCTAGCACCTCCCCCCATAGTGGCTCCGTAGTTGAAGCGTTGCCGGTACCTGTAGCTTCCCCCGTAGGAGTAGGAATAGCAGATTCGTATCCGCCACAAGAAAGGCTCTGTGTTGGGGCTAGCGGACGCGAGGCACCAGCAGCGGCTCCGTTGCTAGCCAATCCAACAAGGGGGATAGAAGATTCACAACCAAGGATGGGCACAGAATTCGAGATCCGATTGCCGCTCGTTTAAAGCGCTCGTCAACAATTTTTTCGGAAAATAGCAGCAGAACTTAACTTCAAGGACGGGTGGAGAACTGCTGAAAATGGTAGTCTATGGACATAGCTGATTCCAGCTTCACTGCTGCATTTGTGGGCGTTGTGTGTCGGTACCAAACGGATTTATATCACTTCCGTCCTTATCCCAAGGGAGCGATCGCGATCTCTCTATAGACTCAACTCTTGGGGAACTGCCCCTGTACACCTTTTTGGTGAAAACCAGCTGCCTGGGTGTGGATGTTGCCCGGATTTTTGAGAAGAATCCCCTACTGCCAGGAGCCATCTTGCTTGAACAGAGTCAGTTTGCCGGGATGATTTCGCGGCGGCGGCTTTTGGAGTACCTGATCCGTCCTCATCGACTAGAACTATTTTTGCACAAACCGCTGCACGTACTCTACAAGTACGCTCACTCTGAGGTTTTAATCCTTCCCGATAGTACGCCGATTTTGACGGCAACCCAGCAGGCGCTGCGGCGATCGCCTGAATTTTTGGGAGAACCCGTCGTGGTGCAAGTGGGAGAATCTGACTATCGGCTGTTAGATGTTCAGGACTTGAATGTTGTTTCCTGGCAAATCCGGGGAATCGAAGCTCAGGTGCGATATGAACGCACCCAAGCTCAGATGATTCAAAGCGAGAAAATGGCAAGCTTAGGGCGCTTAGTGGACGGAGTTGCTCACGAAATTTTAGACCCGGTTGGCTTTATTTGGGGGAACTTAACCTATGTCTCAGCTTATACTGAGAACTTGATAGAATTGCTGTCTGCTTATGAGACACATCTGCCGCAGATTCCTGAAGAAATTGCTGCTCTGAAAGAAGAGATAGAATTTGATTTTGTACAACAAGACTTGCCCCGCTCGATTGCCAGCATCCGCTCCGGAGCTGAACGATTGAAAAAGCTAGTGATGAGTCTGCAAAACTTCTGCCATATTGATGATGTTTATCCTAAGCCTGCGGATTTACACGCTTGTTTAGATAGTATTCTTTTACTTTTAAAAAGTCGGATAAACAGCGAGATTGAAATTATTAGAAATTATGGTCATTTGCCGCCGGTACAATGCTACGCGGGTCAATTGAACCAGGTTTTCATAAATATCCTCACGAATGCGATTGATGCATTGATTAATCAAGCAGTGGTTCAGCAGTTTACTCAAGATTTCCGAGGAACATTGCCACCCAATACGCAAGAGAAGCCTCGGATCGAAATCACTACGGAGGTTTGTTCGCACAAGGCAAGCCAGACAGGAATTTCTGATTCGCGTTGGGTTTCGATTCGCATTGCCGATAATGGCCCTGGGATGTCTCCAGAAGTACAGCAGCAAATTCTTGAGTCTTTTTCTGTAGAGAAACGCTCTGCTAAAGAAACGAGTTTATCAGTGAGTTATCAGATTGTGACGGCGAAACACGGGGGAAAATTAAGAATGCGATCGCGCAGCGTATTCCCTGAGGGTGGATCTCCCCAGGGGTATACTACTCCTAGCAATTCCAGCGGAAAAGCCAAACCAGGCATTGGCACCGAATTTGAGATTTTGTTGCCCTTGGTTTAATTAAAAAGAAAGCGGCTTTTTAATTTTTAATTTGGCAATTTTAAAGACTCTAAGGCTCTACTTTTACAGGTGTTCCGATGTTTACCTGTGCATACAAAGCCAAGATATCCTGATTACGCATTCGGACGCAGCCGTGGGAAACTGCCTGTCCCACCAGTTTTTCCTGGGGGGTGCCATGAAACCCGATAAAATTGCGTCCGTCCGTCCAAAAAGCGATCCACCTGGCTCCTAAAGGATTATCTGCGCCTGGAGGGATGACCTTTCCATTCCAGGGATGCTGCCAAGCTGGATTGCGTAGCATTTGCATCACCTTAAACGTGCCTGTAGGCGTCTCCCAACCCTTTTTACCAACTGCGATGGGATAACTTGCTTTCACCTGATTGTCTCGATAGACATAGACGCGGCGATCGCTTAATTTAATCACCAAACGAGTATCGGGCGTGGTACTCGCTGGGGAGAGTTTCTCCAAAGGCAGATAGAGAGAAGGTGCCCCCAAAGGAGGCAATTGTGGTTCCGAAGGCAATTCAATCGTTGTTGCCTCTCTGGTAGTTGCTACAGCTTCTGTTGGAACTGAGGCAACCGCTGGCTGCCGAACGCCCAGCAATAGAATGGCTGCACTGAAGCACAGCAGCTTGAAGCTTCCAGATGGTAATTTACCTCCGAGCATTCCTGTCCTCTTTTTTCCGTGGTCAACGACTCTTATCGAATTATTATCTGAGATCAAAACTGTAAATCGCACTCTCGCTGGCTGACTTGTTTGAAATGGGATTTTCTCAGTATTGTCAAGTCTCACAAAGTAAGATATTTAGGACTTACGCAACATCACCACATCTGAGGGCAACCACAGGGGGATTGAACCGACAAGAACGCTATATGTATAAGCTTTGCGTAAGTCCTGATATTATTCCCAGCTCTACTCCTCATGACTTATATATTCCGGTAGATTGAATCTTCAGTAGAGATGGATAGCATTTGGGCAGTAATCTAGGTATTTTCATCCGTTGTTAACTACAACTGTTGCCAATAGTCAAGTTTATTACCCAAATATTTTCAAAGTGAGAGTGTAATGCGTTTGCAAAAAACCAAAGTATTGACAGGTACGATGCTAACACTGTTACTCTCGGCAGTATCAGTGTTGCCAGCGATCGCTCGCCCCGCAGATGAAGGTGAATCAAGGCAGCTCATCAGCCAAACAAACACCGACACAACCACTCCCAACCCAACTAACACCAATCAAGTAGTTAGAGGTACCGTCAAAAGCATTAAAGGCAATATGGTCACGCTGACACTGCCAGACGGTACAACCACAGATATGATGCTCACACCAGAGGATCTAACCCGGTTGAACCTCATGCCGGGAATGGAGATTAGCGCCACATTGGATGACCAGAATATGGCTAGCAATGTGAGTATGGTTGAAGTCGATGCGACAGATACCACTCGCCTCAATAGAACCCGTCGGGTGGAAGAGACGACGATTCAGCGAAGAACGGTGCAGACAACACCGTCTCCTGCTCCGACAACAACCACTGGAGAGACAACAACCACTCCAGATACAATGACTCAAACCGAACCGCAGACGACTGAGGCAGCGCCTGTGCGAGCGCTTTGGTAATTACTTCAGCATTCTTGAGCAATTAACAAAGAATCGTTAACGTAGCCATGTCGTCCCCTAAAGGACGGCATGGTTATTTTGCGAAATAGATACTTGGTGGCGATCGCGCTGGGATTCTGAAAAAATTCAAGCTTCCTGATTTATTTCTAGCAATCCAGGCGGCGGCGTAATTTCAATTCGCCGATTCTCCAGGTCTACCACGGGCGCGATCGCTTTGACAAAAGGAATCAAAATTGTAGACGGCTTCGACGGCTTGGGTCGAAATTTCCGTTTTTTACTGGTTCGATTTACTTCCCCTTTCTGGGGTGGTTCCGGCTCATCTGTTGCGGGAACTGATGCTGGTTGCTGGTGCAACTGCACTTCTAATAAATCGTTGCCAGCCGGAATTACATTCACCACCACGCCCAAGTTTTCTCCCGATTCTTGAAGGAAAACTTCCAAGCCAATCAAGTCTAGAACATGGTATTCATCTTCTGCCAAGATAGGGCGATCGGAAGCTTTCACCATTAACTTGGTTCCAGCCAGCGCCTCCGCCCGATCCCGATCTTCCACTTCGGCAAGCTGCACAACGTATAGATTTTTACCATTTATATACCGCCCTTTCACCAATTTCACTGGCTGCGGTTCTGTCTCGCCTGGTCGCAACATCCAACGCTCTCCCGGTTTCTCAAAGCGTTCTGGGAATTGGGAGTCAGGATACACCCGCAACTCCCCTTTCATTCCTTGAGCGGCAACAATTGTGCCAATTTCTAACCACTCTTGTTGGAGTTCTGAGTTAATTTCTGCGTTACTCATCATTCATAACTCAACTCTAATAAGCGATCGCTTTTTGATAAACCAGCTCGACCACCTTCGCTAAGCGCTGTATCCCGATTTCAATCTCCTGGTCTGTGGCAGTGAGGCTAATCCGGATACATTGTTGCTTGTGCGACCATTCTTCGCGCAATCCGGGGAAGAAAGAGCTACCTGGCACTACAATGACACCGACTTGCTTTAACTGCTGGTACAGTTCCCAGTCTGTAATGGGTAAATCTTGGAACCACAGCCACGCAAAGATTGCTCCTTCGCCGCGATGGAGGAACCAAGGCAAATCTTTGGGCATTGCCTGTTCGATGCTGCTTTCCACAACATCAAACTTTTTCTGGTAGTAGGGGCGAATCACGGTGGTAGCGATTTCTGCAAGCGTTCCCGATTCAATCGCACGGGCAGCGATCGCTTGTCCATACCGAGATGAATGGATACACATATTCGTCTGGAAACACTCCAGCACATGAATCCACTTTTCATCCCCAATTGCAATCCCAATCCGTTCTCCGGGTAGCCCCGCTTTCGATAAGCTCATGCAGTGCAGGATGTTCTCTCCAAACACCGGCGTCATCTCGGTAAAATTTAACGCCGGAAACGGAGGTGCATACGCTGAATCGATCAAGACTGGCACATCATAAGGCGCAGCCAAATCGGCAATTTTTTTCACCTCGTCATCCGTGAGGACGTTGCCGGTTGGGTTACAAGGACGCGAAAATAACACGCAACCCGTATCTTCTGTAATCTTCAGTTTGCTGAAGTCCGGACGATATTTGAACCTGTGGGCAGCGGCATCAATGTCTAAAGCTGGCTTATAGGCGAATAATGCCTCTGGAGTTAAGGTCAGACCCCCATAACCCGTGTAATCTGGACTCAGGGGCAGGATAATTTGCTTTAATTGACCGCCTGCGGTGTACCCCCCAAAGGCATTCGCAGCAAAGAAATAAAGCGTTTGACTGCCGGGGGTAATCAAAATATTGCGATGAGTCAGATTTAGCCCGTAGCGGCGATTGAAATCCTTTTCTACCGCTTCGATTAACGGCTCATAGCCCTGAGAATCACCATAGCGACAAACCACATTACCGTAATTTGAGCTAGCGAGCAATTCTTCAGTGTAATTCCGCCACAACTGCTCTACTTCTGGCAAAATCACTGGATTCCCAGGACTTAAATTAATATATTCCTGTCCAATACCTGCTTGCAGGGTTTCCTTAATATCCTTCATAATTGCCCGCACCCCGGTTAGGTGGGACATACAATCGCCAAATTGAGTCAGGGCAGGATTCATAAGCTAAAGCAACTTTGAAAATTGAGAGTTTAACAACCGGGGATCTGCCTAGTCAGTTGAGGCTTTTTCCCCTTTAGTTAATTTAGTGAATCGTTGGTACTCTAACCAATTTAACTGTAATTTTCATGACTAATTGGCACAAGTACAGCCAGTCTGGGGTTGAGATCGCGGAACCGGCTGTTTAGATTACGCACGGTTTGGGCATTATCTGACAAAACTTAACAAAACCATAATCTTTCTTAAATTACTTGACAAATTTTTAGGGGGAAAATGTAAAGAGTGTAAAAAAACACAGTTTATCTAGGAAATCCTGTAAAGCTATAAATCGGGCTGGATAGCAGGATGTTTTCAGGCTCTTAGCGATGCTTTTTTGAGCTAAAAGCCAAACAACCAGTACGAAGATAACACCCTCCCTATCCAGACGAATGTGAAGAGCAAGCCTGTCAAGTGTAGTGCAACGGAATTTATGACAACAATTGAAACGCTGCGTGCGAAGCTACCGTTTCCTCTCAAGCGATTGGCAGACCTGGCATATAACTATTGGTGGAGTTGGACGAGCGATCGCACTTCTCTATTTCAGAACATTAATCCCGATGAATGGCACCGCTGCGGACACAACGCTGTCGCCATCCTGGAATCAGCTTCTTTTGTGCGACTCACCCAGCTCGCTCAAGACCCAGCTTACATCAAACGGGTAAATGCACTTGTTGAGCAATTTGACAAGTACATGAACGAAAAAAATTCTTGGGCGTCTCGCGTCGCGCCGCAAATTTCCCCACAGCGACCTGTCGCCTATTTTTGTGCGGAATTTGGCATCCACGAATCCCTACCTATTTACTCCGGCGGTTTGGGAATTTTAGCCGGAGATCACCTCAAATCCGCCTCCGATTTAGGCGTACCGATGGTCGCTGTAGGGCTTTGTTATCGCCAAGGTTATTTCCGTCAACGCTTGAATCGGGGCGGTTGGCAAGAAGAAAACTACGTTAACAATCCCTTTGACCAGATGCCCCTGGAGTTGCTCAAAAATCCTCTTGGGGAACCCATCACCATTGAGATGGAAATTCGGCAACGGATTGTCAAAGCCCAAATTTGGCTGGCGCGAGTCGGTCGTGTCAATCTTTACCTGCTAGATACCGACCGACACGACAACGATCCCATTGACCGCTGGCTGACAGGGCACCTGTACGGCGGCAACCAAGAAACGCGCATCGCCCAGGAAGTCGTGCTGGGGATTGGCGGCGTTCGGGCGCTGGAAGCACTGGGGATTGCTCCGTCGGTGTGTCATCTAAATGAAGGTCACGCGGCGTTCTGCACTCTGGAGATTGCGCGACAAGAAATTCAGCGTACCGGCAAGTCTTTCTATGACATTGAGGCAGCGGTGCGCGACGCTTGTGTCTTCACCACCCACACTCCCGTTCCCGCAGGTCACGATGTCTTCTCCTCAGACCTGATGGACTCCTACTTCGCCCACTACTGGCCTACATTGGGTCTGTCGCGCGAACAATTCCTCGCCTTGGGGGCACGCCGACTGGGCGACCCTTGGGAACCCTTCGGCATGACCGTCTTAGCTTTGCGGATGTGTCGCACTGCCAACGGCGTCAGCGAACTGCACGGTCAGGTTTCCCGCAAGATGTGGAACATTCTCTATCCCGACCGTAGCGAAGAGAAAGTGCCCATTGGTCACATTACCAATGGCGTCCATGCGCGTACCTGGACAGCACCCCTAATGGGCGACCTGTATTCCCAATACTTGGGTGAAGATTGGTCAACCCGCATGGCTGACAAACAGATGTGGGCAAAGGTGGACGGAATTCCCGATGAGGAAATCTGGTGGCGGCACCAAGTTCTCAAAGAGTGTCTGATTGCTCATACCCGTTCTAAGGTGAAATTGGCAAGGATTAGTCGCGGTGAAGAGCAATTCCGCATTGATGCCGCCGACCAGCTGCTAGACCCCAACGTGCTGACGATTGGATTTGCGCGACGCTTCAGCCCTTACAAGCGGGGTGACTTGCTGCTGCGGGAAGCCGAACGCGCCTTGAGGATATTTGGGAATTCCCAACGACCCGTGCAAATTGTCTTTGCCGGTAAAGCGCACCCCCACGACGAAGAAGGCAAGCGGATTATCCAGCGGTTGATGGAGTGGTGCAAGCACCCCGATATTCTCAACCGAGTTGCCTTAGTTGAAGATTACGACATCTACACGGGTCAACATTTGGTGCAAGGTGTTGATGTCTGGCTGAACAACCCGCGTCGCCCTCTAGAAGCCTCCGGTACAAGTGGGCAAAAAGTCTGCTTCAACGGCGGCATTAATTGCAGTGTCCTCGATGGCTGGTGGTGCGAAGGCTATCAAGAAGGGCAAGATGGCAAGGGAAGCAATGGCTGGGCAATCGGTGAAGATGCCCACACCAGCGACCAGGAGTTGCAAGACCGGATTGATTCGGAATCTCTCTACCAGCTACTAGAAGAGGAAATCGTTCCTCTCTACTATGACCAAGATGAGAATGGAATTCCTCATCGCTGGATTCAGATGATGAAGGCGTCGATTAAGACAAATTCGCCGCTATTCAACACTGACCGGATGATTGCAGACTACGTGACTCAGGTGTACGCGCCGGGAACTTCGGTAGGTACCGAACCGATTCTGGCAAGTGCGCTGGCGTAGGGGTGCGGTGAAAGGAATAAAATGAACCACGAAGGCACGAAGACACTAAGGGAAACACGAACAGGACTTACGCAACTTGCGCGACATCTGAGGGCAACCACAGAGGGATTGAACCGACAAGAACGCTATATGTATAAGCTTTGCGTAAGTCCTGACGAAGTGTTCTTTGTGCCTTTGTGCTTTTGTGGTTCACCTTATCTTTAAAGCTGGAACGAGATGCGTATTTGGCAAGCTGATTTTTATCGGCGTCCTTTGAAAGATGAAAAAGGGCAGGTGTTGTGGGAGTTGTTGATTTGCGATGCCACACGCAGTTTTAGTTATGACGCCTTTTGTCCTCAATCTGAAGCGAATGCTATTTGGCTGATTTCTCAGTTACAGCAAGCAGCGGGTGGAAATCTGCCGAATCTCATCCAAGTTTTTCGTCCCCAGTCGTTGAGTTTGCTTGAAGCTGCTGGGAAACAACTGGGTATTGTAGTGGAACCGACGCGACGCACTCATGCTTTGAAAGAATATTTACAAGAGCGCTTAAAACAATACCCCAGTTTAGATAATTACACTTACACTGGTGAACCTTTCTCGCCTCTGGACAAACCGCCGCCAGTACCGTTACCAGAAAACCTTTGGGGGGAACAATGGCGATTTGCTAAACTTCCTGCGGGAGATTTAGTAGCAGCTTTTGCAGAACGCCCGATTCCGATTCTGGAGATGCCAGAATTTCTCTTGCCGATTAATCTGGGGTTAGCGTCAACAATTCCAGTTCCCGGTGTGGTAATTTACGGTGGGCGGCAATCGATGCGTTTGGCGCGTTGGCTACAAGAAGCGCGTCCCGTGTCTCTCAATTATATTGCGGGTGCCCCCGATGGGTTGGTATTAGAAGCTGGATTGGTTGACCGCTGGATTGTTGCTACTTTTGAGGATAAAGAAGTTAGGGCAGCAGCTCAAGCTTATCAACAGCGCCAGCAGCAGAGTCGGGGATTGCACTTTTTGCTGGTGCAACCGGATGAGTCGGGGATGACTTATAGCGGGTTTTGGCTGTTGGGAGGAGAGGATTGAGGTTGTCCCTATACCAAAATATAGATTAAAGGCTGATTGATGCGATCGCGCTTTGCACCCGGTACGCTCAACCCACGTTGAAAATGCAACAGCGGTAGCACTTCGTTATATTTTATCTCAATTAAGCACTACCGTAATCCTGCTAACGAGTGATTAAATCGTATGTTTTCTATCACAACTTACCTGTGGCATCAATCAATGTCTACCACAGAATCTTAGTGAGATAATAAAGGTGTGAGGAAGAAAACGAAACAACCTTTTTAATAAAGGGGGAGTATTATGATCAAACTATTAGCGACTCTAACCTTACTCGCTCCATTATTTTTAACCAGCCCAGTGAAAGCGGAGAATCCCCTTCACCTAAAACAGCTATTGTCAACGGGGGAATGTGTTCGGTGCGATTTATCAGGAGCCGATCTCAGTGGCGCACATTTGATTGGTGCTGACTTGAGAGAAGCCAATTTGCAAGGAGCTAACCTGACGAATGCGAACCTCGAAGGCGCTGACTTGACGAATGCAAACTTAACAGCAGCTAATTTAACGTCAGCTTTTGTAACGAATACCAATTTTCAGCAAGCAAATCTTAACGAAGTAAACTTGACTCGCGCTAAGATTTATGACGCTAACGTGTATGGGGCATCAATGAATGAGCTTAACATTACTGATGCCGAAATATTTAACACCGGAATCGGTATTGGTGGGGAAGATGCCGATATTCCCCGTTGGGACTAGATGGCGCTAATTAGCGATTAGCATTCTACGGATAATTGGGGAAGTCAAATAATATTTAAAACGAGCGGCTTCCCTATTTCCGCCATCTATCAAATTGATCTTCTGAGCATCCATTGATATAAGTATTGAGTACCCAACCCTTCAGAGGTTTAACCACCTCCGGAGTCACTCCAGGTTGTGATGTTACTCTTCCAGAGATTTGAACCCAGTTACCTTGTCTTCGCACCGCCCGAACAATATCGCCTCTATTGAGTTTAGCGATCGCTTGCGATTTAGTGCTGGGAATTTTTCTGATATTGACATTATTCCCATTAATAAATGAACAGATATTCGTGTTTTGTGCAAGCCTCGATTGAGCCTGTAAAGTTGGCGTGGCTGCATTCGCATTTGTCTGGGCGATTAGCTGCAAGCTAGTGGTATAGAAACATAGCAGTGCGATCGCTGTGAGAGAGTTTCTCGAATTGCTCATGTTTATTGATAAGTGCGTCTGCACTGATGTAAATTTAGTCTTACTTTAACCGACTAGATTTCAACTAAGAGATTTTGTGATATTTATTTAAACTTTTAAAATGCTGAAGCGTTCTTAATTAATCCACTACTCTCAACAATTCCTGTTTCAGTGCATCAAACACCCGATTAATTAGCAGGTGTTCTGCTTCACTCAGGGCTTCCTGCGATAGGAATGTTGACATCAATAGACGTTGATCGGTACGAGTAATTTGGCGAAAGACAAAGATTCGCTCAACGATTTGTTTGACTGAGACTGCGGGTAAACTAGCTGAAGCTGGCATCGTTCTTTAGCAACTTTATGCAATAATGCTGCGAATCCCGCTCAAGGAGATTCTGGGGATATGACAGATGTTGCAATATTTCTTTACAAACCTAAGCGATCGCCATCATAGAGAAAATGTAACAATTTCTTTATATTTTAGTGATTCTCATCATTGACAAATCAGGTCGGCTATTAAAACACTCCCTAATTTCCCGTAAAATAACTTGGCGTTGTAGCAAGAAGGCAAAAAAATGACTCAGGCTCGGATTGGGATTATCGGTGGCAGCGGTCTCTACAAGATGGAGGCGCTCAAAGATGTGGAAGAGGTGCAAATCTCCACGCCTTTTGGCTTCCCTTCTGATGCCTTGATATTGGGAACTTTGGAAGGAACGCGGGTGGCTTTCCTGGCACGTCACGGTCGCAATCACACGCTGTTGCCTTCTGAATTGCCGTTTCGAGCGAATATCTATGCCATGAAGCAGCTAGGCGTCGAGTATCTGATCTCTGCGTCTGCGGTGGGTTCTCTCAAGGAAGAAGCGAAACCTTTAGATATGGTAGTGCCGGATCAATTTATTGACCGCACCAAGAATCGAGTTTCTACCTTTTTTGGGGAAGGGATTGTGGCTCATATTGCATTTGCCGATCCCGTGTGTAATAAATTGGCTGGAGTTGTGGCAGATGCGATCGCATCTTTAAACTTACCCGATGTCACTCTCCATCGCGGTGGCACTTATATTTGTATGGAAGGGCCAGCATTTTCTACGAAAGCTGAATCAAATCTTTACCGCAGTTGGGGTGCCACAATCATTGGCATGACTAATTTACCAGAGGCGAAGTTAGCCAGAGAAGCAGAAATTGCTTATGCAACGTTAGCGTTAGTGACAGATTACGATTGTTGGCACTCAGATCACGATAGCGTGACGGTAGAAATGGTGATTGCTAATCTACAACGTAATGCAGTGAATGCCCAAAAGGTAATTCAAGAAACGGTGCGAAGATTGAGCGAAAATCCACCGCCATCTGATGCTCATTCAGCTTTAAAATATGCAATTCTCACGCGACTGGATAACGTTCCAGCAGCAACGAAGGAGAAAATGGGGTTGCTGTTGAAGAAGTATTTGTAGTCACGCCAAGACACCGTAGAGACGAATAAAGTGAAAAACACCAAAGTTCGCGTAGGGAATGGTTAAAGAAGGAAACCCAACAAAATATAAGCATTTGTTGGGTTTCCTTCCTCAACCCAACCTACAATTATTTTTAACCGAACCGTATTGGTACTTTAAGGTTCTATTTATGATAATTAATGATAAATAATTAAGGCGCTTCAAAGCCCTCGCGCCTGGAGGAACAGCGTGTCTTTTTATAAAATTTAATGCTTAATCAACAAACCTATAAATAGCGCTTCGAGGAAGCTATTCGTCTAGTATTTTTTTAAATATTTCTTCTCCTCGAATGGCGCTAAAAGCTTCATCGGTTTTGGCGATTTCTTTATACCTAGGCTCAATATCAATTGCCCATTGTAGGTTTCCTACTGCTAGATTGAGGCGGTATTGCATTGCATAGCAGCGAGCATTGTTATACCGAGCTTCCGAAAAGTTTGGTTCAATCTTAACAGCTAAGTTGTAAGATTGATTTGCCTCTAAATACCGACCTTCAGAGAAGCAAGAATTTCCTAAAATTAAGTAATCGTTGGCGTTCAAATCAAGATTTAGATTGGCAGATTCGGTTTGTGTCACCCTTTGCTCAGACTCTGCATTGTTTGTTTGGGCTACAGACTCCGATTGAGTATCAGAAACCAGCTCGGAATTTTGATAAGAATGCTCAAAGTTAGAGGTTTCGATTTCTCTATGTATAACGGTCGGAGTTTTAACAGCTTGTGCGTACCTGAGTTGGGCAATTTCTTGTTGTACACTTTCTTTCTGTTCTTTCAGGTCTTCTAATATAGTCTGAGATTGGGTTAAAATTGTATTTAATTGACTTAAACTATCGGTTGGAAAAGGCTTGATTTTTTGCGGCAAAGCAGATTGTTCTAATTTTAAATTAGCATTGACTGTCTCTTCTATTTGCCTAGTAAATTTTTCTTGTAGCTGCGCTAATTCCTTTTGAGCATCTGAAATTATCTGCTCGATCATACTGCGACGAAGTAGAACAATACTAACAGCGATCGCAATCGGAAACAGCGTCAGAACAAGTAACAAAGTATTGAGCAGCGTGGTGGTGCGGCTAAAGGCGCGGTCAACTTCAGCTTGGACGCGATCGCGTATTTCTTGATCTTGCCGCAGTCGTTCCAGTTCCTCGCGTTCTTGATTCGACAGGGTTGGAGGTGAATTAGGCTGGGGTTGGGCAGTGGTAGCAACGGCAGATAGTAGCAGGGAAGAAAGCGCAAGTGCAGGAAGCGCACGCTTGGCGAACGCAACCAGATTCGGAATTTTCATTTTTCATCCTGTTAGCTTTAATCTTAGTATTCCCAATCCGTGCCAAAACTATCAGCCGATGTGCGTTTAAATTGCATATTAGTCGCAGAGGTTTGGTAATGGGTAAAAAGTTTTAAGTTATGTCCCTTGGCTTCGCTCAAGGACAGGTTTTTGAATTTTGAATTAAAGAACGCTCTTCTCACTCAAAACTCAGACGCAATAAATCGCATCTCTACAACTCAGGACTTACGCAACATCACCACATCTGAGAACAACCACAGGGGGATTGCCCCTACAAAACGCTGTATGTATAAGCTTTGCGTAAGTCCTGAACTCATAACTCTCATTCCCCATTACCAGTCCCAACCAATCTGCACATCTGAAATGTAAAGGTAGCGCAATAACTTTTAAACCACCTGATAAATAAAGCTGAGCGTTGCCCAGCTTTTCACATCTAAAGCGTAGGAGTCAGAAGAGATACCAATCGTTTCGACAGGAACCGAAGCAATCGCTTCCCCCTCCACTTCATGCCGCTTCGCTAACGTACTCGCCTGATGCAAATCTTGCAGCACCGCCTGCGCCACAGTCAGCGGCTTAAACAACTCGCCCACTCCCTCTCCCTTAGACCCGCGAACCGATGCCACAGTTGCCATCTGGGTAAAGGGTGCCCAGGAGCAAATTAGAAGGGTTTCTTCCAACCCAGAAGGGCCGTGAATCGTCAATTCAAAAGAGGCAGAAGGTTGTGGCACAACGAGGGTAGCACCCGCCTCGACGACCACATCTTTGACCATTGGTTTCGCGTCCGGACTGTCCTTAACTTCGGGAAATTGCAGCGGATAGAGAGCAACGCCAGAGCCGCTGCTATCAACGCCGATGAGCATCAAATAGATCGGGCGATCGCTGTAATTTTGAACTCGGTACTGGATGCGGCTACCGATGGGAATGGTGGGGATGCCTCCCTCGGAAGCAATTTTTGAGTTGTAGAGGCGCGAGTCATCGCGTCTGGGGTTTGAATCAACAACTGCGTCCCCCGTCCGCCGCAGCGTTTCGCGTTTCAGAAACACCTTTTGGGCGGGATAAATCATCTCCAACGTTGCCCCGACTCCCAAGCGGGAAGACCCTTCATTGACCGTCAGACGCAATAACTTTGCTGTCAGCAACGTCCTTAGTTTGGGCACTAACCGATTCACAGCCGCCTTCACCGCCTCACCCGATTCCCCAACGGTGTTGGGTATCAAGTCCCGACCGAGAGAAAACAGCCCATATCTCCCTAAATAATTGGGCGTCTGCACCTTGCCAAACAAATAATCGGCGGGTTGCTCTCCTGCCGTCACCACGGATGATACAGAGCGAACGCTGGCAAAAGCACTGGTGGCATCCACCCGTTCAATGCGCTCCAGTCCGGCGTCTAAGGCAATCGTCAAGCCAATATTTTTTGGTAACACCCGGACGGATTCTTGAACCAGTTGCCCCACTTGGAGGTTGGAAGTGTCTGCGGTGCCAACAAGTCGCGCCTTGGCGGTCAGACCCTCCTTAGAACGAATTTGTAGTTGCAGTTGAGCAGGAACTGATGAAACTTCACCAGTCGCGTTGCTGTCTGGAGTCTGAGCTTCAGACATCGGTAGGGAAGCACTCAGCAGAGAATTCGCTCCGTAGTATTCCAAAACGGGTGCAGGTAATCCTGCCAGCCACAAATGTACCGTTTTGCCGCTGTCTTCCACCGCCGTAACGACGCCATCTGCACCGATGCTGATTTCAGGCTGATAGGGTAGCAAGGAAGGCTGGTTACTTTTTTGACCGCTCAACTGGGGTTGTTGTTCTTTTCCCACCAGCTGCTCGACTACCCCAGCCACTCGACTGAAACTGACTTGAAGTGTAGTGGGAGGAGTCGCCTGCCAGAGATGTTGAGTCAGGGCATAGGTGAACAATCCAGCGCTGAAACCGCCCCAAGGAGCTTCTGTCGCCAGTTGACTGGGGCCAGCCGCTGCCAGAACGATTCCAGGCATTTGACCGGGTTTGTGCTGCTTATGGAGCTGTTCTCGCGAAGACTTGAGACGCAGCAGGAGTTGTTCCTGAAAAGCGAGTTCCTCGTCGCTCGCTTGCTCTGCTAGCGATTGTAGGGCAGAACGAATCCGCAAGTTGCCTTGGAGGACAGTATCGGCGTCAGTGTAGCTGGTATCCAGTACCGTTGTGACTTGGTCTGTGGGAAGCGATCGCAACAGCAACAGCAGTGTCTCTTCCAACAAATCATTCGCGGGTGCCCCCTTCGTCAGCAGCACCCCATCCACCGGCACCAAACTATTCTGAGTGTTGAAGAGTGTAGGCGCTAGCTGCTTTGCAGCCGCAACGCTTTCGCCTTCCCGAAGGATGGACTGAGGACTGAGCAAGGATTCATCAGCACCAAACTCAGTCCTCAGTCCTTTCTCCTCAGTCCTGATTCTGACGCGGCTACCGCAGCCGCTGAAGTGGAACAAGACAACATCCCCCGCCGCCGCCTGCCCTGTGAGATGCTCCAGAAAAGCAGTTTCAATATTCTGCCGCGTGGCTTGGCTATCCGTCAGCGTCAAAATATCGCTAGGGTGAAAACCAAAGCGATGAATCAAAAGTTCCCGTTGCAGTTCCACATCTGTAACACAACCTTGTAGAGACGGGAGCGATCGCGTCTGTGTCCCACGGGGGTACTGATTAATTCCTACAAGTAGCGCCAACTTCCGCCCACTCGGTTGTGCCAGCGCCTGATAATAGCGATCCAGCAAAGGCACCGCAAAGCTTTTATCTCCCAGTAGAGATAGCACCGTTTCGCTCACGCCCAGCGCTGCCAGCACCAACCCTGCCCGTTGCAGAAAACTCCGCCGCTTCAATCCCATATCAGCCATTAGCCATTAGCTATTACTCGATCAGCCTATCAGGGGCTAGGGTTTAGAAAATAGAAAGAATGGCAAATTTTCAAATTTAAGTAGCCTCCAATCTTAAATTTCAAATTTGAAACTGGCAATCTTAAATTTGCTTGCTTCCTCTGGTACCTGCATCGCCCTTACCAATTCTGCCGCGACTTCTGGGCGAGAAAACTCTGGTGGTGGCAATTCACCCCGACGCAGCATTTCTCGCACCTTCGTCCCCGATAGATGAATACGTTCTGCTGGACTGCTGGGACTGGTCTTTGTCGTCGCCATTGTCTGTGTGCGCGTGCAATAGAAGGCGTGTTCAAACTTCATCGGCGTGATGCCCAATTCACCCAGCTCAAACTCATCGAAAATATGCTGAGCATCGTAAGTTCCATAGTAATCGCCGACACCTGCATGATCCCGCCCAACGATGAAGTGAGTACAGCCGTAATTCTTGCGAAGCAGGGCATGGAAAATTGCTTCCCTTGGTCCCGCGTAGCGCATAGCAGATGGATTAATTGCCAAAATTACCCGGTCTTGGGGGTAGTAGTATTCCAGCATAATCTCGTAGCAGCGCATCCGAATCTCTGCCGAGATATCATCATCTTTGGTGACTCCCACTAAGGGATGCAGGAACAAGCCATCTACGGTTTCTAAAGCGCACTTCTGGATATATTCATGCGCCCTATGGATGGGGTTTCGCGTCTGGAAGCCGACAATCGTTTTCCATCCCCTTTCTTTGAACATGGCGCGAGATTGAGCAGGATCAATCTGGTATTTAGGAAAGAAAGGATGAGAGTCGCGTTGCAACAGCCAAACTGAACCCGCGAGATTTATTTCTCCTTGCTTGTAGACAACCTTAACGCCTGGGTGCTTTTCATCCTCGGTACGATAAACATTCACCGCCTCGCGGGTTTTGTCGTAGCGATACTTTTGTGTGAGTTCCATAACCCCCACAAATCTACCTGTCGGGTCATCCAGGCGCACCAAAGTGCCTTCTCTTAGATTCGCCGCAACCGACTCATCCACCGATAGCGTGACGGGAATTGCCCACGGTAGCCCATTGGCAAGCCGCATTTCAGTAACTACGCGATCGTAGTCTGCTTGTTCCATAAAGCCAGTCAATGGGCTAAATCCACCAATAGCAATCAGTTCTAAATCCGATGTCGCCCGTTCGTCGAGTTGCACTCTAGGCAAGTAGTCGGCTTTATCGAGAAATTCTTGTCGTTGTTCTGGTGTAGCGATGCGATTAATTAGCTGACCGCCGTGAGGTGCTAGACTCATATCGATTTTAAATGTGTTAGCTGCAAAAATTTATCGTACCAATATATAGAACCGAGAGATAAGAAACCTAACCCCCCAGCCCCCTTCCCTAGTAGGGAAGGGGGAGCCGGAGTTTCTTCCAGCTACAAATATTTTTCTTGTCCCCTCTCCTTTTAGGAGAGGGTTAGGGAGAGGTTCTTCAAGTTTGCACTAAAAACTCCTCTGGAGCGAGTCCCCAATTTACCCAGCAAATAGCTTCACGCGCTGAATTAATATCCGGTGGCACTCGCAAGGCGTGAATGAATCCGGTGCTGGGACAAGTCATTTTTAATAAATAAATTGGCTCGATATCCACATCATTATCAATTCTTAATAGAGTGTATTCCTGCCAAGTATCCAATTCTTCAGCTTGTAATTCTTGGCAGATTCGGGCGTAGCCAATTCCTTGAATTAATACTCGCCTCAGTTCAGCGTTATTTTCTTCTAAAAGCCATTGTGCGTGCCACTGGTTCGGATGCACTTGACCATATTTTTCAGGTAAGGTTACACCGTGATAGGAATACAGACTATATCCATCAGCAAATTGAATGGCGGGACTTTCTGCGTGTAGGCGTTGTTGGTTGTCGAAGGAGAGGACGCGAGGGCGATCGCTTACCAAGCAAATCTTTTCAAAAGGGAAAATCCAGCCACACTCTTTAGCAAGAGACTGAAACAAATACCATGTTTTTTGATCGCAATCGCAATTTAAGGCGGAAAAACAAAAATCATATACACCGTTATTACAAGACAAGTTATCGTGTCGAATGTAGTGATTTTCTTCAAATTCAAGTTCCAGTTCAAGTTACAGTTGACTCTCCAGTTGTATCTCCAGTTGACTCTCCCGTCGGTTCCACAGTTGCCAGAACAGGTTGCTTTTCAAGTTGCTATTTAGTTGGCTCTCTAATTGACGGGTCAGTTGAGTTTCGAGCTTGCCCCTAAGTATGTCCACCAGTTGTCTTGCTGGGTCTTCAGGAATATACAATTCCATCCACAAATCTCGGTTATCCCAGTCATTGCCCAGTTCCTTCCTAAGTCTTATCAAAGTATCTATCAAAGCTGTTTTTGGGCTATCAAAAAAAATAATCTCAGGCGGCTTTTCGCCAATCCATGTGTAAGCTGCTTTTATGGCTTCTGTTGCTTTTTGACGGTCAATTGGTTCAGTGCAAAGTGCGATTCGCCTCCACTTCTGCCGATAAACCGGAATCAGGGCTTCTTGCTCAGAGGTAAGTTGACTAATCATTATCTACAAATTAATAGAAATACTAATAGTTATTATGCTATTGTTTTTATATATTCTAAAAATAGAACCTATGACTTTAACTGGACAAAAACAAGATCGCTCCATCACTGTATCAGTTACACCTGAACTGGAGCAGTTTGTTAGCGAGTTACTTGAGAGCGGCAAATTCTCATCTGCTAGTGAGGTTGTTTGTGAGGGGCTGCGATCGCTACAAGACCGATACATTGTATATCAAGCTAGATTGGCTGAACTTCAAAAGGAAATTACTATTGGTATTGAAGCTTCTGAAGGAGGGGAAGTGGTTGATGGAGCCACAGCAATTCAAGAACTCCGGGATAAAATTCGCCAACGCTCCTCTAACGGCGACCAATGAGTAAATTTTACATTCTTACTGCTCCAGCTAAACAAGATATTGATAACATTATCTCTTTCCTTTTTTCCAGAAACCCTGGTGCAGCAGAGGGTTTTTTAGACCAAATTGAGGAGAAATTTCAAAATATTGCTAACTTCCCTAACATGGGTCGCCGAAGAGATGACCTCAATCCTCCACTGCGAAGTTTTCCAATAGATAACTACCTGATTTTCTATCGTCCAATTGAAAACGGTATTGAAGTAGTTCGGGTGATTAGTGGCTATCGGGATATTGATACTGTTTTCTCAAGAAATGAGGACAACTAAAAAGAGGCAAAAATTTTTACTTTTGCCTCTAAAAAAGTTGCTTGTTTACTGTTTACTCAAACCTTTCGATAATGCCACCGCCGAGTACAATGTCCCCATCGTACAAAACCGCAGCTTGTCCAGGGGTAATCCCGAACTGGGGTTCATCGAAGACAAGCTTGATTCGCGAATCTTCCAGGGGAATTACGCTGACTGGGACTGCCTTTGAGCGATAGCGGACTTGCACTTCGGCGCGGATGGGACTGGTGGGTTCGGGAATTGAAACCCAGTTTAACCGCGCGGCGGTGCATTCAGGCTTGTGTGTGCTAGCGCGATCGCCCACAATCACTCGATTCCGAACTGCATCCAGCGCCACTACATACAGCGGTTCCGCCGCCGCAACACCAATTCCCTTCCGTTGCCCAATTGTGTAGTGATGGATACCCGTATGTTGACCCAACACTTTGCCAGACTGGTCAACAATCTCACCCGTTTGCTGAGGAATGTACTTATCTAGAAACGTCTGCATGGAACCGTGGGATTCCACCAAACACAAATCCATACTTTCCGGCTTATCAGCGGTTTTTAAGCCGAATTCTGCGGCGATGCGCCGAGTTTCTGTCTTGTGCAGTTCTCCCAACGGAAACATCGATCCAGCTAGCATTTCTTGTGTCAAATCGTACAAAAAGTACGACTGATCCTTAGATAAATCTACAGCCCGCCGCAGCTGATAACGTCCCGTTTCTGCGTCATACCCGATCCGCGCATAATGACCCGTGGCAATTTTATCAATACCCAACTCTTCAGAGGCATAGCGCAGCATCGGGCCAAATTTCACCGCCTTATTGCACTGAGAACAAGGCAACGGAGTAATCCCCGATTCGTATCCCGCAACCAGGTAATCGACAATATTTGCCTGAAAAACATCCCGACTATCAACAATGTGATGAGGAATGCTCAACTGTTCGCAAAGAGAAGCCGCATCGACCATTCCCTCAGAACAGCATTGACCTTTACCCTTCATTAGCCAGAGGGTAAGACCAACAACTTCATATCCTTGATGATGGAGGGTGGCGGCTGCGACGGAACTATCAACTCCACCGGAGAGGCCGACGACGACTTTATTCATAGAACGAAAAAGTGAATTACTGAATTATCAGTTTTTTCTTTTCTAGACTAACACTTTGATAATCGTCATTAGTCTAAAGTCATTAGTCTTTTGTCTGTAGGCGTTATCAGGTTAGAACGTTCCAACCTGACAACATTCCAACGTTTCAATCACTAATGATGAAGGACTAATGACTAATTATGCTAGATTGACTACAAATTTTGTCCGCACAATTCCTGGAAGATCGCCGAGGAGAGCTGATTTTAAATGAGGAGCAATCAGCAGCGTTTACTCACTCATGGCAACAGAAAAAGAAAAACCTGTTGGCTGTTATCCCTTACCTCGTGCTGGTTCTGGGGTGGATATTTGCTGATTCCACACCCGATCCCAGCAGCAGCCAGACCTCTCCCTACACCACCTGATGTGGTTCCTGGCTTACCTGCATCGCCAAATGCTCCGCCAGCGTTTCCTCAAGATACTTTGCCCTCGATTTCACCGAATCCTGCGGGCAGGCGTGAGATTGAATTTCAGGCACCGCCGCCAAGTACACCTAGCAGAAGGACACCCAGCAGAAGTACACCCAGCAGAAGTACACCCAGCAGAAATAGAAATAAGAATCCTCGCCCGGTGCGTCGGAATTCTCGTCTCTATGGGGTTTTTATTAATGGGGATAGTCCGCTGTTGTTAGCGCAAGTCCGAAAGATAGAACCCGAAGCTTTTGTGCGGTACGGCGGGGGTGTGATCCAAGCGGGAGTATTTGCTGATGAAATTAAAGCCCAGCAGCGGGTTCGGGTTTTGGAAGAATGGGGCATTCGAGGGCAAATCAGTGCTTATTCTGACCAAAATTTTGATGCTGATGCAGAGAATTTCGATTCTCGTCCAGTCACCAGTAGAGATGAAGTGGAGGAAGTTGCTTATTTCGTGGTGATTCCGGGGAGTCAGGAGTATTTACCTGACATTGCTTCCCACATGATCCGGCTGGGGTTCCCCAAGGATGCGGTGTTTCAAAGAGAGGTACCACGCGGACCCCACGTTGCGGTCGGTCCTTTTGAGGATCGCTCACAAGCAGAACGCTGGAGTCGCTTTCTCCGCTCTAATGGTATGGATGCACGGGTTTATTTCGGTCAATAGCGTGCCCCTGCTGTAGGGGCGGGGAGACCCCGCTCATGCCTATGCTGAGTAAGATAAAACTTAGAACTCACAGGAATCAGCACTGAAAGTGGCACAGATGCAACAGAGGCAGGAAAAGATTCAGCAAATGGTGGTGACTGCCCAGCAGATGCGCGAGATTGAAGGGCGCGTATTTGCGGCTGGAATGCCGGTGGCGGCTTTGATGGAAAAGGTGGGGGGACTGATTGCCAGTCGAGTTCAAGCGCTTTATCCCCGTTCCCAGATGCGACGTGTAGGCGTTTTGGTGGGGCCTGGTCACAATGGGGGCGATGGGTTGGTGGTCGCCCGTGAGTTGCATTTTCAGGGTTATGAAATTGTCATCTATCGTCCGATTGCCAAGCTGAAGGAATTAACTTCGCAACACGCCCAGTATGCTGAGAGTTTGGGCATTCCCTGTGTTGAGCAGATTGAGCCGTTGCAAGCGTGCGATCTAATTATTGATGGTTTATTTGGGTTTGGGTTGGAAAGAGCGATCGCTGAACCCATATTCTCTGCTATTCATCAACTAAATCAGTGGTCTAAGCCAGTGATTAGTATCGATTTGCCTTCCGGTTTGCATACCGATACTGGGGAAGTCTTGGGAACGGCGGTTCGTGCAACTCACACGTTTTGCTTAGGTTTGTGGAAATTAGCATTTCTGCAAGATCAAGCGTTGGAATCTGTTGGAAAAGCTGAACTGATTGATTTTGGTATCCCGGTGGCGGATATCTCGGCGGTACTGGGTGAGACGCCCAACATTCAGCGGGTGACACCGGCAGTTGCGATCGCTCATCTTCCCATTCCTCGCCCCGCAGTTACTCATAAGTATAAACAAGGACATCTGCTGTTGATTTGCGGTTCTCGCAAGTATGCTGGAGGCGCGATTTTAGCCGGTTTGGGAGCAAGATCCAGTGGCGTCGGGATGCTCTCAATTGCGGTGCCAGAATCGCTGAAACCTTTACTGGTGGCTCAGTTGCCAGAAGCGCTGATTATTGGTTGTCCAGAAACAGAGACAGGTGCGATCGCATCTTTGCCAGAAGACACGGATCTGAGTTCCTATAGCGCGATCGCTTGCGGTCCCGGTTTGACAAAAGATGCCACGCCAGTCGTTGAAAAAGTCTTAGCTAGCGATTTGCCTGTTGTTTTAGATGCTGATGGCTTGAATATCCTCGCCCAGTTAAACACGATCCCGACCCTCTCTAAACGACAAGCACCAACTGTTCTCACCCCCCATACGGGTGAGTTCAATCGTTTGTTTCCAGATGCACCCGATGCCACGAAAGACCGGGTGAGTGCAGTTCGTAAAGCATCCCAGCAGAGTGGGGCAGTGGTACTCCTGAAGGGGGCGAGGACTGCGATATGCCATCCTTCTGGCTCAGTATGGATTGTTCCCGAAAGCACTCCCGCCTTAGCCCGTGGCGGCAGTGGAGATGTGCTAACTGGGCTAATGGGTGGACTGGTAGCAACCGCATCTAAGCAACAGCTACCCATAGAAGAGATGGTACAAAGTGCGGCTTGGTGGCACGCTCAAGCGGGAATTTTGGCAGCCGAGGAGCGTACTGAGTTAGGAGTTGATGCGTATACTCTGACACAGTATTTGATGGCAGTAGTGCGACAAGCGTTTAATGGTTAGTTCGCGTTGAGACCAAATTTTGCTTGATACCAAGCGGGTGAGCCTTCTTATCTAGTTTTTACCTCCCTCGCGGGATCGGTATTCTTTCTTGACTCAAATCCCCCTTTCTAGGGATATATACTCTCAGCCTGTATTTTAAATTCTTGATAGAAAATTTATCAATAAGTGCGTGGTTCTTAGCTAGCTAGCTGTTGAGCGCAACTGTGGGTAGTTGAAGTGGAGAGTTTTGAATTTGAATCAGTCTGCACGAGCGTTTTATCGCTGCATGGGAGCATCAATTTTAGAAGACTGCCCTTTAAAGCTGCGACACGGCGAAAAGCTCACCCAACTGGCATTTTGTACTCCTTTTTTGGGTCGCACTATTGAAGAGTAGGTATTTTTGGGCACATTTTTGAATGGTTTCAGCTTCTTTTAAGATAACTTATAAATCCAGTTAGGAGGTGTTCGTTTTGCAAGTAATGATCGGGGAAATCGCTTTTAGTTTACCCTCTTCATACTCCCTACTTTCCTCAATGTACGACTGTTAAATTATGTCGCCGTTTTGTCTTAAATAACTCCTGCGGGGACTTTATTCAATCTTAGTAAAAAAATCAGGTAAAGAAAGGAGATAAACATGGTTGATAATATTTCCAGAAACTTTAGCCAAAACTTCATTCAAGACGACAACGGTGACTTATCCATTGGTCGTCTAACTGGGATTCCTAATATCAATTCGCCACAGCCACCTGGAGATATTTCCACCTGGTTTTTGGGTACGCGGGCGGAAAATGGTGCTGAATTTAAGGAATTAATTGCCAAGGCTGTAGACCATATCATTCAGTATCGGCAGGAATACTTAGCAGGCGATCCGGAAACCATCACTCCTGAAGTAAAAGCCTCTCCAGAATATCAGGCTGGTATGAGTGCTTTGAGGGATGCTTATGACAAATTGCTGGAATATCTGCGCGAGTACGCGACACCTTATTTCAGTATGCGCTATCAGGGTCACGTATTGTGGGATACCACGCTACCTGCAATGCTTGGCTATTTCGCGACCATGTTGCACAATCCCAACCAACTGACTATCCAGATGTCAACAGCAACAACATTGCTGGAGTTACAGGTGGGTCAGGATTTGTGTGCGATGGTTGGTTTTCCATCCAATAACCAAATCTAACCTTGGAGCCATATTACAGCGGGCGGTTCCATTGCAATCATGGAGGCAGTTTGGGCGACGCGAGAGATGAAATTCTTCCCGTTTGCGGCACGCGAAGCCTTGAGGCAGGAACCAGCACTTGTTAAAGCCCGCAACATTGAGGTGCCGATTGTAGATGGCAGCCACCCCAAACTGCTGGAAGCGACATCATGGCAGCTATTTAACATCCGTCAGGACGATATTCTCGCTTTGCCGCAGAGAATTTGGGAACTGTGCGGTGAGAGCGAAAAACTGCAAGATGTTTATAGCGTTTGGGACTTGTTGTTGAAGCGCAGCCTCAACGGTCAAGGATGGGGAGGGATGTCAAGCGCCTTCCAAGACGTTGGTTCGTTGAAGATGATAACATCATCAACTAAACACTATGCTTGGCCCAAGGCGGCGGCGGCTCTTGGCATCGGTACGGACAACGAGATCGATCTTTACGTTGATGCCGATGCGCGGATGGATATGCAAAAGCTGGGGCGTTGCTTGCAAGAGTGTTTGGACTCCCGCAATCCGGTACTTTTAACCACAGCCGTTCTTGGCAGCGTCGAAGAAAGCGCCGTCGATCCGCTTGAGAGCATATTAGAATTGCGCGAAACTTATCGGAAAAAAGGATTAGAGTTCAACATCCACGTCGATGCTGCTTGGGGTGGATACTTGATGTCAATCATCCGCCGCGATTACAAATTTGCCGAGCAAAATTCCCCACTATTTATAGACGATTTCAGCCGCGTACCTTGCAACGAACACACATTAAGGCAGTTGCAGCGAATGCGGGAGTGTGATTCCGCAACGATAGATCCGCACAAATTAGGCTATATCCCCTATCCTGCCGGAGGCAATCTTTACCGCAACGGTCAGTTGAAAAATCTCACAATTTATGCTGGTTCCTATATCGGCGGCACTCAGTCAATTCGTCCCCAAGAACCGTCGGTGGCAATCTACGGTCTGGAAGGCTCCAAGCCTGGTGCAAGGGCGGCTGCGGTTTTCCTATCGCACCAAATGATTCGACCCTCCGAGAGCGGCTATGGCAAGATAATCAACCAATCCCTGTTTAATACCAAACTGTTGTGTCTGCGCCTACTGTTGATGGCAACAGAACAGGATAATTTTATTATGGTGCCATTGCCACGTCTTCCAATTGAGCGGACAGGAAATGATGGCGACAAGGAAAGCTATCTTGCTACTCTGCGCGATCGCTTGCATGGTAAAACGCAGAATGAAATTTGGCGTTGCAGAATAAAGGTATGAATTAGGAGAAATTTTCATGCAATGCCCTGAATGCGCCTCCACCCGTATCCGTAAGAATGGCAAGAAAAGAGGCAAACAAAATCACATCTGTGTCGATTGTGGTCGCCAATTTATTGACCGCTATGATCCACCTAAAGGGTACTCGGATGAGTTCAAACGAGAATGCCTCAAAATGTATGTCAACGGTTCAGGATTTCGAGCAATCGAACGTGTCAAGGGAGTGCATCATACGACCGTGATCGATTGGGTCGAGCACGTGGGGCAAACCTTGCCAGATGACGGTAGCACCTGAAACCATTCCTGAAGTTGGGAAACTCGATGAACTCGAAACGTTTGTCGGTCAAAAAAAACAAGATCTGGCTGTGGACAGCCGTTGACCACTTTAGATGCGGTATTTTAGGGTGGGTCATTGGTGATCATAGTGCCCAAACCTTTGAACCATTATGGAACCTCGTTGCTCTATGGAATTGTTTCTTCTATGTCACTGATGGAAATCGCGTTTATCCTCTCTTTATCCCAGACGAAGACCATATTGTCAGTAAGACTTACATGATTCGTGTTGAAGGCGAAAACACTCGATTAAGAGATTATCTTGCCCGACTGCATCGCAAGACCTTGTGCTATTCAAAGTCCGTAGAGATGCTGAAACACTCAGTTCGATTGCTACTCCACTACTTAAAATTCCGGGATATCCCTGTTCCTGCATAACTCATACCTGCATCCAGCAACGCCGACTAGGGCGTGTCTGCTTTGCTCATAACCACTGACTAATAGCAGCAATTATGAGCATCGCCAGGTAGTTGACGGGGAGCTTTCATCCTCAAAAAGTTTTTGCAATACAACCTTTGCAATACAACCATATATAAAATATCAAGGCTAAAACAATGACAAACTGTACTGTTGGCGACTATTTATTGCTTCGTCTGGCGCAAATTGGCATCAAGCATATCTTTGGTGTCCCTGGCGACTACAATATGGAATTTCTCGATCGTATTGTCGCTCAAGAGAATCTTAAATGGATTGGAAATTGCAACGAACTTAACGCAGCCTACGCCGCCGATGGCTATGCTCGAATTAATGGCATTTCAGCATTAGTTACTACGTTTGGTGTTGGCGAACTCAGCGCGATTAATGGAATTGCTGGCGCTTACGCGGAGTACGTTCCTGTTGTGGCGATTACCGGATCTCCTGCTACCAAAAAGCAATCATCTGGGGCACCTCTCCACCATACCCTTGGTACTGGCGATTTTACCATGTTTGCCCGAATGTTTGAGAAGGTAACGGTAGCTCAAGCGTATTTAACTCCAGAGAATGCAACAGCAGAAATCGATAGAGTTCTGGCTGCTTGCCTTCTCAAGAAGCAACCTGTTTATATCAGCCTACCGATGGATGTTGCTACGACTGAAGTAGCTGCACCTGAAGGTGAATTTATGCCTCCCGTTGAAGAGAGCGATCGCGCTACTTTGGATGAGGCAGTTGATGTCAGTGTAACTATGCTGGAGAAGGCTGAAAAACCAGTCATTCTCGCTGACATAGGTGTCGATCGCTATCGCCTCCATAATGAATTGCGATCGCTTCTAGCAGCCACTGGATATCCTTATGCAACTATGAGCATGGGGAAAGCGCTGCTTGAAGAAACGCACCCCCAATATATCGGCATCTATAACGGTGCTGTCAGTGAAAACTATGTGCGAACACGTATTGAAGAGGCAGCTTGTGTGTTGAGTATCGGTACTTATTTAACTGATTTCAACACCGGAAAGTTTTCCGCCCAACTCGATCCTAGTCGAACTATTGAAGTGCATGGGCAGTATCTCAAGATAAAGCGTGCCTTGTACAATAATGTAGCGATGGGGGATTTTCTACCTGCTTTAAGCAAACGGTTGCAGCATCGGGATGCTATTTCGCTCGACATAAAACCCGCCAAAGACAATTTAAATGCTGGCTTGACAACGAGCTTTCAACCTAACTCCTCTGCGCCGATTAAGCTGGAGCGGTTTTGGCAAAGACTGGCTCATTTTTTCCAAGAAAATGATATTGTTGTCGCCGACATTGGAGTGGCTTTTTTTGGAGCCTTAGAAATTCCTTTGCCAAAGGGAACCACCTTCGTTGGACAACTGCTTTGGGCTTCTATAGGTTACTCGCTTGGCGCAGTTCTCGGTTGTGCGATCGCTGCTCCCCAACGTCGGTCTATCCTATTCATTGGTGATGGTTCCTTCCAAATGACGGCACAAGAACTATCAACAATATTACGCTATGACCTCAAGCCAATTATTTTTCTCATCAATAATGATGGATACACGATCGAGCGCGATATACACGGTGAGAAGATGCCATACAACGACATCCAGCGGTGGAATTATCACAAACTTCCTGAAGTTTTTGGTAACAATAGCTGGAGCATTAAAGTAAGCACTGAGTCAGAGTTAGAGTCGGCGCTGCAACAAGCCGAACAAAATAGGGACAAACTTGCCTTTATTGAAGTGGTGATGGACAAAATGGACAACCCTGAAAATCTCTTGAAGCTGTTGCAGCAATGATCGGGATAATGGCGCTCTTGCGAAAACTTCAATGACAGAAAAATCAGTGAAGTTAGATTCAGTTCTTGCACTTGTGTTGAAAGCCCGCCAGGGGTTCAAACCCCACAGCTTATAGCTGAAGTCCTCAGAGGACTAATACCTTGGCGATTAACGCCTTTCATCACATTCCAGTCTTGGTGGATGACGGCTTTAATGTAGTGGAATCCTTAGCAATCCTTGACTACCTAGAGACCAAGTATCCGATGCCTACCTTGCTGCCTGCGGATGCCAAGGCAAGAGCAACTGTGCGGATGGTGGAAATGGTCACTGTCAATGAACTGATGCTTGGCATAGCCCCGCTGAGTCGGCAATGGATGGGCGCTTGCTGGTGACGAACAGCAGAAACTTGAGCAGTCAAAGCAGCAAGCACATACGGTGCTGACCTTCTTTGAGAATCTACTTGGCGAACATCCATATTTTGGTAGCGATCGCCTAACCCTAGCTGATATTGTTGCCGGAACTGTGATACCCGGCTTACCTGGAATAGGTGTGTCTATGGGTGATTATCTAAAACTGAGTGCTTGGTCTGAACGCTTGTCGAAGCGTGCTACCTGGCAAATGACCCAGACTAGCCCGGAGGTAATTGAAGCGTACAAGTCTCGTCGCCAGCAGTTCCCGATCGCAGCGTAGCGGAAATGGTGATGGAAAATTAGAGAAATCGCCGTTATTCTTTATGAAGCGCTGGGAATGCGATCGCTTTCTGTTCCATCTTTTCCTAACGTCAGCAAACCTGCTTTTCTATCTACCACTAATCGTCGATTTTCTAGCCACTGCAAACCCAGTAAAACTTCCGTAATTTCTTCACCTCCTAAAACGGGAATAGTAAACTCTTGACTCTCCATCACAACAGTTCCTCGATAAAGATTAAACGTTGCTTCTCCCCTTGCTGTCTGCATTTGCTCTTTCTTGACAAATGACCATCCCAAACTCTCCACATCTTGGATATCTATTACTAACCAGTCAGTGAATCCGGTGTCTAGTAACGCATTAACTGTAACTAATGAACCATCATCCGCGATTAAGTCAATCTCAAAAAATAGATCGCCCTTCTCGCCAAAATAGCCTTGGATCATATTCTGCCGCAAGTCCCGGTTTTATTCAGGCGCATTGCCATCAGCACTGCTGTAGGGTGCTTCTGCTTGGCTTTTTGAAAACTGACTATTTCATCGGGATCAATGAAATAGTCTCCGCTTTCTGGCTCAATATGTATGAACCAGTTGTAATGAGCCGCGACTAATTCTGGGTAAACTTTGTTAAAAATCTCTCGGCATCGCTGGACAAATACTTCATCTTCAGCCTTCCGTCGGGCTATTTCTTCTGAGGAAAGCGGTGGGCGGTCAGGAGAAATTCTGCTGCCACGCGGCACTCGTCTATGGGTTTTCTCAGTCATGATTACAATTAAGTTAGTGTTTAAATTATTTAATATTATATTTTTAGGCAATACGGCGCAACTTATGGCGCGATCGCTTAATTTTAATCATTTAAAATCGACAAATTTATGAAAGCGATCGCACTGTAAAATCCCTACACTTGGAGTTGTGAGAAGTGATTATTCTCGTCATGGGTGTTTCTGGCAGCGGCAAATCTACTGTCGCCCAGCTACTCGCACAAGAACTAAACTGGGATTTTAGCGATGCCGACTGCTTCCACACGAGCGCTAATATTGAAAAAATGAGCCGAGGCATTCCTCTGACCGATGCCGACCGAATGCCGTGGTTGCAAGCAATGCAACACGCCATCGACCAATGGCTACAGGAAGGCAACAATAGGGTACTGGCGTGTTCTGTCTTAAAAGAATCCTATCGTCAGATGCTGTGGCGAGATCCACAACAAATGCGGCTCGTTTATCTCAAAGGAAGTTTCGAGGCGATCGCGCAGCGGCTGGAAGAGCGCCAAAGCCACTTTATGACCAAAACACTCCTGCAAAGCCAGTTTGACACCCTTGAAGAACCACACAATGCCCTCTGGGTGGACATTTCCGAGCCGCTAGACGGAATTGTGCAGCAGATTCGCAGGCGTCTAGAAATCTAAAGCTGGCGATCGCATCTCATTCCAAATCCGCTGGTTCGCCACAGGCAATCTCTAAAATCTCAAACCCACACCACCCTGCACTGAAACAGCAGTACCACCGCCATCGCGGTAGGCGTCAAAAGCAATAATCGCATTGCCAAAAAGAACAGCATTGCTGTTAGGAACGACGTAATCAATCCCCGGTTGGATAGCAAAACTGGTTTTATCTCCCACCGGCGAAGGCGTCCGATTCCCACTCCCAAAAGCAACGCCTGCGCCCACATAGACATCTGTTTGCCAGTTGAGGGGGACATCATAGGAAATCGTTGGCACAACCGCTGGACTTGCCCCAATCAGCGCTTGTGCCCTTAAGGAAAGGGGAGCTTGCAGGAGTTTGTAGCGTACAGCAACTACCCCACCTATCTGGCGACCTTCTCCAAAATCATTCTCATTAATCCCCACCGTAGCACCAACGCCCACGTAGCTGCCGTATGCTGCCTGAGCCGATGCTGGCTGACAAAAAGCAAACCCTATCCTACCAGAAGCCGAATCGGCTACGGGAAGCAAAAAGTAGAACCCAAAGAGTAAAAAGTAAAAAAGGCTTTTTTTTACCTTTTTCCTGTCCCCTTCTAGGGCGGCTCCTTCTTGCAAAAATAAACCCTTGAAACCCTCCATTTCCCCACTCCTCAGCGCCCATGAAGCAAAATGCTCCATGTTTGTGTCGATTTTATTCTAATTTATCCTGAATTTCCTCAGTACCGAATTATTGATAGCCAGAGATAAAAAACCCAGTCCCAAGCCTTCTCGGAACCGGGTTTATTCTTTTAAGACGTTAGCGTTACAAACGATGACTATGTTTCACGCCTACTTGGTCGGCATAGGTGGCATAATCACCTTGTCAATCCCATGAATAATGCCATTGGTGGCTTCGATGTTAGCCTGCAAGACCTTGGCGTTCCCCACCATCACTCCATCGGTTCCAACCTTAACGGTGACTGGGCTGCCTTCAACTGTAGTCACTTCTCCAGACTTCAACTGGGAGGAACTAACTTTGCCGGGAATGACGTGGTAGGTCAAAATTTTGACCAGCATCGCTTTATTTTCTGGTTGCAGCAACTTTTCGACAGTGCCTTCGGGTAAAGCCGCAAATGCTGCATCAGTCGGTGCAAAAACCGTGAACGGTCCTTGTTGTTCGAGGGCTAGAAGCTGCAAGATAATTTCTATGCAAGTCTATGTAAATCGTTTTGATTGCCCATATAATCGAGAGAAAAAAGTAAAGTAAGGATTATATGGAGAACTTTCAGGACGTGACGTTAAGCATAGGAGAGGCAGCTAAGGAACTAGGCGTCTCTGTTGACACAATACGGAGATGGGCGGACGCCCAAAAGCTAAAAAGTATTCGCGCTCCTAGCGGACACAGAAGATTTTACCTAGGAGATATCAAAAGACTGACACCAAGAGAACTTAAGCAGTTAGATGAGCGCATCACCATCAACTACGCTCGTGTTAGCAGTCACGACCAAAAGCAAGATTTAGTGAGACAGGTACAGGTTTTAGAGTCGTTCAGTGCTGCTAATGGTTGGCAATATGAAACCATTCAAGACCTTGGAAGTGGGCTGAATTACAACAAGAAAGGATTGCAAAAGCTACTCAAGCGCATCATGCAAGGCGATGTAGGCAGGCTAGTTCTAACTCATAAAGACCGACTTTTGCGCTTTGGAGCCGAGTTAGTTTTTGCGATGTGTGAAGAGTTTGAAACCGAAGTGGTTATCGTCAACAAATCTCATGAGGAAATGACATTTGAGCAAGAGTTGGTGCAAGACATGATTGAACTAATTACAGTATTTTCAGCTCGTTTGTACGGCTCCCGCTCTAAGAAAAATAAGAAGTTGCTTGACGGCATGACTCAAGCCGTAAAGGATGTCCAGTAATGCTTTTAGGCTTTAAGACCGAACTGAAACTCAACAATCATCAGAGGACACAACTAGCCAAGCACTGTGGTGTTGCGCGTCATGCCTGGAATTGGGGACTGGCTTTGACAAAAAATATCTTAGATCACAACAAAGCTAATCCTACTGACAAGGTTAAATTTCCGACTGCGGTAGATTTGCACAAGTGGTTAGTTGCAATGGTTAAGCCTGAGTGTCCTTGGTACTACGAAGTCAGTAAATGCGCTCCTCAATATGCCCTCAGGCAACTAGCAGAAGCCTGGAAGCAAGCCTTTAAGAAGGTTAAAAAACCACCCAGATTCAAGAAAAGAGGCAAGTCTGATAGTTTTACCGTTGACGGTGCGCTCAAAGTTGACAACTTCCGCGTAAAGATACCTGTGATTGGTTGGCTCAAAACATACGAGCGATTACCGATGGATTATCAGCCTAAGTCTTTCGCAATCAGCCGCACTGCCGATAAATGGTATGTAAGTTGGAAAATAGAGATTGAGCCAACCAATGAGTCTAAACCAGTCCCTGTTGTTGGTGTTGATCTAGGAATCAAGGTACTTGCTACGCTATCGACGGGTGAAGTGTTTGAAGGTGCCAAGAGTTACCGCAGATATGAGCAGAAACTCTCACGCTTGCAGTACCTCTGCCGACACAAGCAGCGCGACTCATCCAACTGGAAAAAGGCACAGCGCAAGATAGCAAGGCTACATCAGAAAATTGCCAACATCCGCAAAGACACATTGCACAAATTGACATCCTATCTTGCCAAGAACCACGGCTCAATAGGGATTGAGGATTTAAACGTGTCTGGAATGTTAGCTAATCACAAGCTAGCCAAAGCTATTGCAGACATGAGCTTTTTTGAGTTCCGCCGTCAGTTAACTTACAAGTGTGAACTGTACGGTAGTGAGTTAGTCGTAGTTAACAGATGGTTCCCCAGTAGCAAGACCTGCTCTGGCTGTGGCACTAAGAAAGAAACACTCTCACTGAGTGAAAGAGTGTTCAATTGCGAATGCTGTGGTCTGGAGATTGATCGCGACTTAAACGCATCGATTAATTTGTGTGTAGCTGTCAGTTAGACAGTGAATAGCCTGTGGACTGGTAAGTGCCGACACCCCAGAGTGAAACAGGAAGTGAGCAGCAAAACTTACCTAGCTTAGATTTGTCTAACTCTGCATAGTTTTGCATAGGTATTATATAACGGTTTCTGTCAAACCTGCGGCTTCCAAGGCAGCAGTCAGAATTTTGAATGAACCATTTTGGGCAGCAAGCGCAACCAAGTTACTACTTGTGGGCATCATCCCTTCTGTGGCAGCCGGGTTAGAGCCTTCGCCGGGGATGGCAGGGTTCCTGGGGTTGACTGAGCGCTGCGCGAGCGATTGTAGGGAGGCTTGCTGAAAACGTCTGACTGGAAAATTTCGGGGTTGGGATTCACCTAGGCACTACTTCTTTATATATAAACAAACCTAAGCAATGCCTTCAGGATCTATGCCTTTTGATTATACCCTCTGATAGAGGTAGACATTTAATCCAGCTTGTTATTCTAGAAACAACAAAAATAAACAACATCAACAAAAAACATTAATAAGAACGGAGCAAAAAAATGGGAATTATTGCTTGGATTGTTTTAGGTCTGATTGCGGGTGCAATTGCTAAAGCCATTTATCCCGGTCATCAAGGCGGCGGTATTCTCGCTACAATGGCGTTAGGTATTTTAGGTGCCCTGGTTGGTGGCTATTTAGGACAAACTTTCCTGGGGATATCGGGAGGCGCAGCCTCGGCACCGTTGACGGTACCTAGTATTGCTTTTGCTGTGCTGGGCGCAATGGTTCTGCTCTTCCTGTGGGGCTTGTTAACTCGGCAGAGCGCTTAGTAAAGGTTCCTTTTTAATTACCATCTAGTATTTAGGAAGCACCCCCAGCTTAGTCTGGGGTATTTTTATTGGTCTATTATTGGTTACAGCAGTCGTTATTTGACTGTGTTCAATAGAGCCAATTTAATCATTTTTGATTAAAAATAAAGCCATTTTAAACAAATTCATAATTGGAGAAGTTGGGATTTTTCTAAGTTATTGTTATTAACACTAAAAATAAGTAATTTACTGATTATAATCGCCAAAAACATAATTTTTGCTTTTAGTTTCACCGATGCAAATAGTAACGGCAGTAGGCTAAAAGCGTTAAATTAACAGTGTTGCTTAAAAATAGAAGGAGATAAAAAATGCTGGAGTTATACCAATTTGAGCTATCCCACTACTCCGAAAAAGTGCGACTGCTGCTGGATTATAAAGGTCTGCCATACCGCAAAATTGAGGTAACACCAGGAGTGGGACAGGTGGAACTGTTCCGGATATCTGGTCAACGACAGGTACCCGTCCTGAAGGATGGCAATACGGTAATTGCTGATTCGACAGCGATCGCTAAGTACCTCGACAAGCAATATCCCGACCGACCGCTGATCCCAGTTGATCCGAAACAAAAGGGACTGTGCTTATTGATCGAAGCGTGGGCAGATGTATCTATCGGTCTCAAAAGTCGTAAGGTGTTATTTGGGGCACTCAGCCAAAATCAGAACTTCCGCACCTCGATTTTACCCAGCAACACGCCAGATGCTGTCAAGACTCTCGTGGGGGCAGTGCCTGGTGAAGTGCTGAATCTTCTAGGTCTTGGTGTCGGATACGGCCCCGATGCCGTACAATCGGCGACAGAGGATCTTCAGCAAGACCTAGAGAGCCTATCCCTGCTACTACTGGAAAGCCCTTACTTAGTCGGCGACTATCCAACCTTGGCAGATTTTGCCGTCGCTGGGCTGAGTATGCTGATTAAATTCCCCTCTGGCCCCTATCTCGACCTTCCCGAAACCCTTAGAGGCAAAGGAATTCCTGGTTTAGCTGACCGTGTCGCCTACGAGACATTTTTCAACTGGCGCGATCGCCTTTATGCCGATTATCGCAAACCCCTGAGTGCCAACACAACCGCCGGAGCCACTGGCTCAACACCGACATCAATTGATATAGATTAGGCAATCCATTTTAGATTTTAGATTTTGGATTGGCTTAAAAATCCAAAATCTAAAATTGAACAAATAGCTAGGTTCCGAGAATTAGGGTAAACTTTGGATGCCTAAGTGTTCTGAAGCGACACAGCTAAAAGACTCCAGAAGCAATTATGGAAATGCCATTAGGGTCGGTGATTCAAGGCTCCCTCAGTCAGGGGCTGGAAGTAAGACTGCATCCCGATATTTCTGTTGAAGATATGCGGGTTGGCAAATTTCTGGTAGTCAAAGGTGCCCGTTCAGACTTCTTCTGTATGCTCACCGACGTTTCGCTGGGCACCTCCAGCCAGCGAATTGTCGCCAATCCTCCCAGTCCTGAGGACACTTTTTTGCAAGCGGTTCTAGCCGGGAGTGGCACCTATGGCACCATCAATCTGACGCCGATGTTAATGCTGACACGAGAAGTAACGAAGTCAGTAGGCGCTTATGTGGTGGGTGCCGAAAATCCCAACGCCAAATCCAACGGTGGAATCGCATCCTTTCAACTGCAAAGTAGCGCTGATGCTGAGATGGAGTTGATGCCCGTTAAGACAATTCCCAGTCACTTCAGCCAGGTTTATGATGCTACAGAACGCGATTTCCGCGCCGTCTTTGGCTGGGAAGATGACCCCACTCGGTGCAACTTCGCCATCGGTCAACCCTTGGATATGGATGTGCCCGTATGTCTGGATTTACACCGATTCGTGGAACGCAGCAACGGCGTCTTCGGGAAATCCGGCACCGGCAAATCCTTTCTCACCCGCCTACTCTTGTCTGGCATCATCCGCAGGCAGGCAGCGGTCAATTTAATTTTTGATATGCACTCGGAATATGGCTGGGAAGCCGTCCGCGAAGGCAAACACTTCAGCACTGTCAAAGGCTTGCGGCAGCTATTCCCCGGACAGGTGCAAATTTACACCCTCGACCCCCAATCTACCAAGCGGCGGGGTGTGCGTGACTCCCAGGAACTTTACCTCAGCTACGACCAAATTGAAGTCCAAGACATCATGCTGGTGCGGAATGAGTTAGGTCTTTCCGAAGCGGCTTTGGACAATGCCAATATTCTCCACGCCGAGTTTGGCAACTCCTGGATTATCCAACTGTTGAATATGACCAACGAGGAAATCCAGATGTTCTGCGAGGAGAAGAAGGGTCATAAGGGTTCAATTATGGCGTTGCAGCGCAAACTGATGCGCCTGGAAAATCTCAAATATCTGCGAACTACCTGTCCCCACAACTACGTCAATCAAATTTTGCAATGCCTTGATGCGGGTCAGCACGTAGTGATTGAGTTTGGTTCTCAGTCAGATATGCTCTCCTATATGCTGGTGACGAATATGATCACCCGCCGCATTCACAAAGCTTATGTGAACAAATCTGAATTGTTTTTGCAGACCAAAAACCCGATCGATCGTCCTCAGCAGCTAGTCATTACTATAGAAGAAGCCCACCGCTTCCTTGACTCAGCCATTGTGCAAAGTACCATTTTTGGTACGATTGCCCGCGAGATGCGAAAATATTTTGTCACCCTTCTGGTGGTAGATCAGCGTCCCTCTGGAATTGATAATGAGGTGATGTCCCAGATTGGTACTCGCATCACTGCTTTGCTAAACGATGACAAAGACATCGACGCCATTTTTACCGGCGTCTCTGGCGGGATGAGTCTGCGTTCCGTTCTGTCAAAGCTGGATTCTAAGCAACAAGCTTTAATTTTGGGTCACGCGGTTCCGATGCCGGTCGTGGTGCGGACTCGTCCTTACGATGAAACGTTTTACAGAGAAATTGGCGATACTTGCTGGGAAGAGATGCCAGACGATGAAGTGTTCGCTGCGGCTGAAGCGGCTAAAGCTGATATTGGTTTTTAATCCGTAGTCAATAATCAAATGACTATTGACTACGGACTTCTAGATAAAAATAGTTCGGTTATCCCACAACGGCTAGAGTACCCATTGAAGGGTTTTCCGTGGATGATTATATATATAGGGCAAAGATAGGACGCTTTTAGCTAATGGTTTTCCGGGTGGCATTTAAGGGTTAACAGGAATTTGCCAGAGCAGCAAGTTTAACCCAATCGGATGAACCTTTCAACCTGGAGCGTCGTCTATCATTAGTGATACGATAGAAATGTAAAGCAAACTCATACCGACTTTGACTTTTTAGCCTTTGTTACCTATCAGGAGTGGCTAAATGGGGGTCGATACCAGCTCTTTGAGGCATCCCCCAGCCGAAATCTTGACGATTCGCTTTTCGTGTGTTATGTTTGCCTATTCAACTGGGTAGGCTATCTTTACAACTTTTGCAGGATGTGTTCCACCGATTGACCTAGCTACTCTTATTGTAAGAGCTGGCAATCTCCCGCTAAGGTCAATCCCTGCTACAGAATTGTTGCTTGTTTACGGAGTCACCACTCACTCATGCCCACTGCCAACACCCAAAAAAAGACGACTAAACAACCCACGTTTACGGCTGATATGGTTCGCACCTATCTGCATGAGATTGGGCGCGTGCCCCTGCTGACCCACGAACAAGAGATTGTCTTCGGCAAGCAGGTGCAGCAAATGATGGCGCTGCTGGAGGCGAAGGAGACCTTGGCTGAGACATTGCAGCGGGAACCGACTCATCAAGAGTGGGCAGACCATGTTAGCTTGAGTGAACCCGAACTCGACCGGATAATCAACCTGGGAACGCGGGCGAAGCGCAAGATGATAGAAGCTAACTTGCGTCTAGTGGTAGCGATCGCCAAGAAGTACCAGAAGCGTAACATGGAATTCCTGGATTTGATTCAGGAAGGTACTCTAGGCTTGGAACGCGGCGTCGAGAAATTTGACCCGATGCGCGGTTACAAGTTTTCGACCTACGCCTACTGGTGGATTCGCCAAGCGATTACTCGCGCGATCGCTCAGCAAGCACGGGCGATTCGTTTACCCATCCACATCACCGAAAAGCTTAACAAAATTAAGCGGGTGCAACGCGAACTAGCCCAGACGCTTGGTCGCAGCGCTACCCCCGGTGAAATCGCTAAGGCGTTGGATTTAGAACCCGCGTTGATCCGCGAGTACTTGAATATCGCCCGTCAACCGATTTCTCTGGATGTGCGCGTCGGCGATAACCAGGATACTGAACTGCAAGACCTTCTGGAAGATGAGGGACCAACCCCTGACCATTATATGACCCAGGAGTCGTTGCGGCAAGACCTGGACGATCTTCTGGCAGAACTAACCCCACAGCAGCGGGAAGTGCTAACCCTGCGCTTTGGCTTGGACGATGGCAACGAGCTATCTCTGGCGAAAGTCGGCGAACGCCTGAGCCTCAGCCGCGAACGGGTACGCCAGCTAGAACACCAAGCCCTCGCCCATCTGCGCCGTCGTCAGGCGAATGTCCGCGAGTATATTGCTGCTAGTTAATTGTAGAGGCGGGATTGACCGGCTATGCTCCTGCCTCCCACATCATCCCATAGCGATCGCTCCTAAACCCGTCCTTACAACTAAGTAAGGGCGGGTTTTTCAGTCATTTCAATCCCCGCATTTTTGAGTCACTGTCGAGTAGATGTACCTACCTGCTGAAATTTTTTTGCAGTAGTCTAAAAACCGTTACCGCTCTTTTTTGTATTTTTGTAAAGTTTCGTAAAGCATTTCGGGAACTCAAACTGGTGCGGGTGAAGTCATCCACAGTTAAGAGACAAGCCCGCACTGACGCAATTTGGGAAAGCTAATAAAACGGGTGAATAAAGTGAGTATAAATACGCCTTCTGATTCCAGAAGGCGATTTAATGTCCGGGAATCAAAGATGAATGCGTCGCTTGTCTTAACAAAAAAACTCCTTTCGGATGACCCACGATTCATTCAAATGGGTGAAGCTTTACACCTGAGAAATTAGCTACTTTTTAACTAGATGCTTGAGGGTATCTGCTCTTAATTGCTAGGGGGAAACTACGGTGCTTAACAAGTTATATCAGCAATTTATATCTCGGCTTCCGCTTGAAGTACCTGCCCTAGGATTACTTCTAACCATGAGCTTCGCAACCAGTACAGTTGCTTTGCAGGCACCAACATCCTTAAGTAAAGTGGGAATAGTTGGCACAAATTCCGTTGCTCTTGCACAAGTGCCAGCATCAGACACCTCAGTGGGTGACGGAATTTATGTGTATGGTAGCTCCCAAAAGCCAGAAGAGATTGGTCAAGAATATCTAGTATTTGAGGCGCGTCAGGGAAAAGTAAGGGGTGCGTTTTATATGCCTTCCTCAGAATATAGTTGTTTTTCCGGCAAGGTTGAGGCACAGCAAATTAATCTAACCGTTCAAGATCCCTACGACAGTACAACCTATTCTCACTCAATTGCCCTCAGCGAAGCCCCCCCAGTCGCCTCAGTCGATAGCCGGTTGCCAATTGAGGATAGTTTACAACTCCAGGGATATCACCCAATTAACAAAATTAGCGCTAACGACCAGCAAATGTTGAAAGCTTGTCAAGCTAACTTCTAACAATAAGTAAGCTTTGGCGGTGGAAATCAAAGTAACTCTGTTCAAGGTTGGTAATTGTCAGTAGTTTGTTCAGGACTCGCCGCACATCACCACATCTATGAGGGCAACCACAGGGGGATTGAACCCGAAAAAACGCTATATGTATAAGCTTTGCGTAAGTCCTGTTGTTGCTACTAACCAATGACCAAAAAACAATTAACTCCTCTAAAAACCCGTTTTCTTGAAGAAAACGGGTTTCTTGATTTTTTGAACTTCAAAACTCGATTCCTGGCTGCGCTTTGACGCCCTGTTCCCGGAACGGATGCTTAACGAGCGTCATTTCCGTTACCAAGTCAGCTCGCTCAATCAGGGCTGCTGGGGCACCTCTACCGGTGAGAATAACGTGAGAATCCGCAGGCTTATCCTCCAACCCAGCTAGCACTTCCTCAACGCTCAAATAGCCGAGTTTCAAAGCTACGTTGATTTCATCCAACAGCACTAGCTTAAATTCAGGATTGCGGATAAAGCTTAGTCCAGTTTCCCAAGCCTGATGCGCTTTCTGGATATCTCGCTGTTGGTCTTGAGTTTCCCAGGTGAAGCCTTCTCCCATCGCGTGGAACTCTAGCTGACCTTCCCAGCGACCGAGGACAGCTTTCTCAGCGGGTTCCCAGGCTCCTTTGATGAATTGTACGATCCCGACTCGATAGCCGTGACCAAGCGATCGCAATACCATCCCCAAAGCAGCAGTGGTTTTTCCCTTGCCATTGCCTGTATTAACAATAATTAAGCCTTTCTCCTGAGATGCCTTTGCCACCCGCTGCTCTTGAACTTCCTTGCGCCGCTGCATCTTGCGCTGGTATTGTTCTGGAGTTAGTGATGATGTCTCTGTCTCAGGTAAGTCAGCAGATTCTAAATTTTTATTTACATCGGTCGGGGTAGGAGTTGTCATCAAGTCTGCCTAGAAAAAACTTTCATACCTATTAAAATAGCCCCAAAGGGATATGCATCAGGATCGGCCATCGGCAATTTATTCCCATTGGAGGGAATTGTTCCCAGTCATCACTTCAAGATCGGAGGGCATAACCCCCCTTCCATTTTGCCTATAAATTCAGCAACACTGATTTCAGTATAAATTTACTCACCTTCATTTAAAACCTATGTCTTTAACCTTATCAATGCCTTCTGAACAAGGTGTAGAGCAACTTAATCTTAATTTGGAGTCCACATTGCAGGGATTAACCCTGTATGAGGCTTGCATTGAATACAACCACACAGCCGCAGCAGTTCTCAGGCTTTTCGAGGAAAACCCGCTACTACCGGGTTTGATCCTTATGGATAAAAACCAACTGGTTGGGATGATCAGTCGCCGGCGTTTTTTTGAATATCTGAGCCGTCGTTACAGCTTGGAGTTACTGTCGAAACGAAGTTTGCGATCGCTCTATGAATTCAACCATACCGAAATTCTGGTTTTTCCCAGTTATACTTCCATTACCGCAGCGGTACGGGAGTCTTTGAGGCGATCGCCTGAATTGATCTATGAACCGATCATCGTACAAACAGCACCCGGAATTTATAAATTGTTAGACGTGCATCAACTTCTGCTGGCTCAGTCAGAGGTGCATGAAATTACAATGGCAGCGTATAAGCAAATGGGATTGGCGCTGCAACAGGCAAAAAACCAACTTTTAGCCGTCTTAGATGCCGTGCCTGGATTTGTCTCCTGGATTAGTTCCGATTTACAATACCTGGGCGTCAACCAGCATTTAGCTGCATCCTTTAACTTGTCTTCAGAGGAATTTGTCGGTCAGGAACTTAGCTGTTTTGACAGTAGCTCCAACTTTAGTGAATTTGTGGAGCAATTTTTTGCTTCCCCGACTAAAACAACCTCTCAGGAAGTGACCGCAGAAGTTGACGGCAATATCAAAAATTATCTCATGGTGGCGCAGAAATACAATCAAGATCAAGCTGCTGTCACAGTGGGAATTGATATTACCAAACGCAAGCGATTAGAAGAAAAACTGCGAGCATCGCTTGAGCGAGAAAAAGAACTCGGCAACCTAAAATCTCGCTTTATCTCCATGACTTCCCATGAATTCCGCACTCCCCTGAGTACGATCCTCTCTTCTGCCGAATTATTGGAACACTACAGCAACAATTGGTCTGAAGAGAAAAAACTCATCCACCTGCATCGCATTCAAATCGCTGTTAAGCACATGATTGGACTGCTTGATGATGTATTAGTCATTGGTGAAGCCGAAGCCGGACGGTCGGACTTCAAACCTGAACCGCTGCATCTGGAAGAATTTTGTATTGAATTAGTGAAAGAATTGCAACTGAATGAGGGCAATTCTCGTCCGATAAACTTAATTAATCACTGCAAATCTATCTCATTTTTTCTAGATGAGAAATTGCTGCGACATATCCTCAGCAATCTCCTTTCAAACGCTATAAAATATTCACCTGAAGGGAGTCCGGTTAGATTTGAAATCGCCCAGCAAAAAAATGCAATAGTCTTCCAAATTGAAGACAAGGGAATTGGTATTCCTCTGCAAGATCGCCAGTGCTTATTTGAATTATTCCATCGAGCGACGAATGTCGGCAACATCCCTGGAACAGGTTTAGGGTTGGCAATCGTTAAGAAGTGTGTGGATATTCACGGGGGTGAGATTACCGTTAAGAGTAAAGTAGGTGTAGGCACCAAATTTAAAGTAAGACTACCACTGAAGAGTGCTGTAGGGGCGAGGTCTTCCCGCCCGTGCTAAGTGAGGCTTTCTTGCAAGAGAAAGTCCGAAGTATTCATTTAAAAGGAAAGTTTGGGTGTATTGAAGAAAGTGCCCCTAACAAACTCAAAACTCATTAAAGCTGATAAGCTGTTGTGCATTGAAATTGAACAATCCTAGCGAACATCTTGTCCGCACTCCTGGGAACTTACATTTTTAATTTTTAATTGTTAATTGCTTACCTGCTAGCCAATCGCTGATATGACAAAGATTCTGGTAATTGAAGATGAAGTCTCTATCAGAGAGAACATTCTGGAGTTGTTAGAAGCAGAGGGATTTGACGCCATTGAAGCCGAAAATGGTCAAATAGGGTTGCAGTTGGCTCAAACAGAAATCCCCGATTTAATTCTCTGTGATGCGCTAATGCCTGAACTAGACGGTTATGGCGTTCTGAAGGGACTTCGCTCTAACCCTGTCACCGCGACGATTCCCTTCATCTTTCTCACCGCCAAAGCGGCTAAAACCGATCGGCGTCAAGGGATGGAATTGGGTGCAGACGATTACCTTACCAAGCCGTTTACTAGAGCGGAATTACTAGGAGCGATCGCGGCGCGGATGGAAAAACAGGCAGCGATTGAGCGACATTCGCAAAAAAAACTCGATGATTTACGCAGCAATATCTCCTTCTCCCTCCCTCACGAACTCCATACTCCCCTCAATGGCATTTTGTGTTCTTCGCAAATGCTCATTGATGAAGCCGACTCCTTAGAACCGCAAGAAATTCTAGAAATGGCAGTCGATATTCGTACCTCTGCCGAACGTTTATCTAAGTTAGTCCAGAATTTTTTACTCTACGCTCAATTAGAGGTAATCGTAACCGATCCGCTTCAGATAGCGGATCTCCGACAAAACAGCCGAACTGATTCAGCTAAGAGCGCGATCGCAGAAGCGGCAATTAAAAAAGCCAAGCAGGCTTTTCGGGAAATGGATTTGGAATTAGACCTCCAAGAAGCTGCCGTCTTCATTTCAGAGCCAAAATTGCGAAAAATTGTGGAAGAACTGATAGACAATGCCTGTAAATTTTCGTCTCCCAACACCGCAATTCGCGTTGCCACTCGATGTAAAAATAGCGCTTTTGTACTATCTGTGAGCAACTTCGGACAGGGGATGACACCAGAGCAAATTGCGACAATTGGAGCCTATATGCGATTTGAGCGCAAACTCGCTTCACAGCAAGGCTCTGGTTTGGGATTGCTCATTGTTAAACGCCTAGTCGAACTACACGCTGGAGAATTATCAATTGAGAGTATTTCCGCTCAAAAAACCATTGTGAGTGTTGCCCTGCCCATGTGAATAAATTTAACGCCATGTGCAATTTATATCAGAACTGTTATCAGTAAATAGAGCAGGACTTACGGAACTTGCGCGACATCTGAGGGCAACCACAGGGGGATTGAACCGACAAGAACGCTATATGTATAAGCTTTGCGTAAGTCCTGTAGAGGTAAAAAAACGGCAACATTCAACCTTTCTCTACGCGAACTTTAGTGTTTTTTCGCTCTAACCGAACCGTATTGCCCCCTGCCCCTCTCCTTGCAGGGGCTAGGGGAGAAATTTAATGTTTGATTTTGCATACCTAATTGATTGCTAATCGCTCATAACTTTTAACAATTAGCCATGAACGATTAGCTATTAGCGATTATTTTGTCTTAATTCAACCACGGAAACTGACTAGAAGCAGCGTCGGGTTCTTCAACTAAACGAGCCATATCCCCCTGGTAGTTCTCGTTAACGAAAATCGCTTTACTCTTCAAATGTTCGGGTACATAGCGGAGGTTGACAGGTATACCGTGCGCTAGCATAAATTCTGCCAGATGATCGGGATGAATGTACAAACCTTCTGCATGAAGCCGTTGCAACATTTCCTCAAAAGTAGGCCAATGGTTATGGTGCTGGAGCTGAGATGCTGATTGAACGCTAGCTGCATTGCGAGAGGAAAGATTGCTTGCCATCTTGTCGTATTGACTGGACTGAGACAAAATCCTTCTCTGGATTAAAGCCATGAGAATGACCTTTTTCCAGTTTACAAAAATTTTAGATTTATTGAATTGTGGCGATCGCTTTTGCTATGTTCGCAGGGATCTCCGCAACACCCGTATGATGGCAATTATGAAATCTCAGCCCGCCACCGTCAGTTCTTTAGTGGTAAAGGAAAAAATCCCATGATTTTAGGCAAAATTGCCATCATTCAAGGTGATATTACCCAGCAAAAGGTAGATGCGATTGTCAACGCGGCGAATACCTCCTTACTGGGTGGCGGCGGCGTCGATGGGGCAATTCACCGCGCCGCTGGACCAGAATTGTTGACAGAATGTCGCCATCTGAAGGGCTGTGCTACTGGTGAAGCAAAGATTACCAAAGGTTACAATCTCCCCGCCGCGTGGGTAATTCACACAGTTGGCCCAATTTGGCGGGGGGGCGATCGCCAGGAAGATGAGCTGCTAGCCAGATGTTATCGCAACTGTCTGGCTTTGGCGGAGCAATCTGAGATACGCAGCATCGCCTTCCCAGCTATCAGCACGGGTGTCTATGGGTTCCCGATGGAACGCGCCACCAGAATTGCTGTAACTGAGGTTAAGAAGTTTCTGGAGCGCACTACCTCAGTAGAGCAGGCGATTTTCGTTTGCTTTGGGGATAGTGCTTATAATTCTTACTCGGCTGCGATGAAAGAAATTATTTAAGACAAGGTAGCGATCGCCTGAAAAAATCCTGAGTGCTGTAAGGACGGGGTCTCCCCGGCTATGCTAAGTAGAATTGAGTCAGACAATGGATGGAGCGATCGCGCTCACTGCTTACCCTACAAAATTATCTGCGTGAGAATGCAACGAGTGCTCTAGCGCTAGCTCTCATTTATATTTTCCCCACACTTATATTTTTCCGGCTCCAGTTGGATTTCTCGCTCGCTTTTGCTGGTTATAGTTGACAATGCGGTTCATTCTTTTAAAAGTAAAAAATGTCACAACTGCCCGGTAACAAAATCGCACCCGCCCCGATGCCGACGGCAATTAATGTTGTCGATCTGATTGATGGTTACTTCAGCGCCTACAACTCAGCTCGTCTGCGGGAAATGTGTCACTTGCTCAGCCGTGAGGTAATGCGCGAGGGCGTCACAGTCGGAGTCAGCCTATCAGGCGCGATGACCCCAGCTGGAATGGGTGTGGGAATTTTGGCTCCCCTGATTCGCAACGGTTTTATTGACTGGATGATCAGCACGGGTGCCAATCTTTACCACGATATGCATTTCGGGTTAGGTTTCGACCTCTACGCGGGGAATCCGTTTGCAGATGATGTGAAATTGCGCCAAGAAGGCACCATTCGCATTTATGACATTATCTTTGGCTACGATGTGCTGCTGGAAACTGATGCCTTCATCCGAAAGATTTTGCAAGCAGAACCGTTCCAAAAACGGATGGGAACTGCTGAATTTCACTACCTGCTCGGCAAGTATGTCCGGGAAGTGGAAAAGCAGTTGGGAGTGAAAAATTCCTGCTTGTTAGCGACAGCTTATGAATGCGGTGTCCCCATTTATACTTCTTCTCCGGGGGATAGTTCGATTGGGATGAACGTAGCGGCATTGTCCCTGGAAGGCTCAAACTTAGTGCTAGATCCAGCCATCGATGTGAATGAGACAGCAGCGATCGCCTACTGCGCTCGTGAAACCGGCAACCCAGACGTAGAGGGCAAAAGCGCCGCCGTGATTATTGGCGGTGGCAGTCCCAAAAACTTCCTGCTGCAAACCCAACCGCAACTTCACGAAGTGCTGGGACTAGAGGAACGAGGTCACGATTACTTCGTACAAGTCACCGATGCTCGTCCTGATACCGGCGGACTCTCTGGTGCAACACCCAGCGAAGCCGTTAGCTGGGGCAAGATTGACCCCGAAGAGTTACCCAGCACCATTGTCTGTTACACCGACAGCACAATAGCTCTGCCCCTCATCGCCGCCTACGTGATGAACCAATGTCAGCCCCGCCCCCTGAAGCGCCTGTACGATCGTCGAGAAGAAATGTTCTCAAAATTGCGGACGGACTATCAAGCAGCTAAAACTCAACCCTCCGATGAAATTCCCGCCGTTGTCGAAAATGCTTCTGAACAACCTGTAGCAACCTATCCCTGCGGCAGGCTAATTCCCAATACCCAGTAGCAGCCTGCTTTTGGAGCAAGCTCCCCCTAGTTGATGCAACCAGGGGGATTTTTTATTCCGTTTTACGCTCGGTAAACTACTTGATTTTTGCTCAAAGAAGGCTTAATTTATCATTATTAAAGGGAATTCAACTGTTTAATAATATCTTAATAAAAGTTATTGAAATAGGGGGTTTAGTAAATTTACGGATCGTCTAGAATTCTAAAAATATTTCAGTGAAAATACTGAGACTTGTTATTTCTATATAGTGTTATTAATTAAATTAATAGGCTTTTTTATAAAAACTATTTATAAATGTAAACTCCAGTTTTCGCTAAAGTAAAGCGAACTTTTGCAAGAAGGAATCAGAATTATGACCGCCCAACCTATGACGATTACTGCTTTTGCTAGCAAGCTGACTGCTTTGAAGCAAGCTCGCTTTAGTGGGCGGCTGTTCCTGAAAGGTACTTTGGGGCAAGAGTGGACTCTTTACTTCTACCTGGGGCGGATTTTGTACGCGACTGGAGGAACTCATCCAGTTAGAAGGTGGCAAAGACATTTAGGAATTCATTGTTCTAATGTTAGCCTGAATCAGCTAAACTTACCGGCTGATATTTCTAAATTTTCTTCTGAAGCTGGCAAGACTTCTTGGGAATATTATTTGTTGTGTTTATGGTTAAAGCAACAACGAATTACCCGCGAACAAGTTGTAAAAATGATTCAAGGTATCGTTATTGAAGTATTGTTTGATATCACTCAAGAGATACCAAAAGCGTTACAAATCAAGCAAGAAAATCCCTTAGCTCCCCAATTATTATTGATTGATGCCGAACAAGCGATCGCTAAAACTCAAGAAATTTGGCAAGCCTGGAAAATCGCCAAAATTTCTGATGTGCTTCCCAATCGAGCGCCGTCGATCAAGCAACCAGAACAACTCCAGCAAAAAACATCGCCTACCGTTTATAAATCTCTGACATTGTTATTAGATGGGCAAAGAACCTTGCGAGATATTGCAGTTCAAACTAAGCGCAATGTTGCGGAAGTAACCCGTTCCCTATTGCCTTACATTGAAACTGGATTAGTAGAGTTAAGTGATATTTCTGATTTAGCAAATCCGCTGGCTCCGACTTCTTCAGGATTACCTGTTAAAAATCCTCCGACTTCTTCAGGCATAACACCCGCTCAAGTGGCGACTCGGAAACCGCTGATTGCTTGTGTGGATGACAGTCCGTTGGTTTGCAAAAACATGGAAAAGATCCTTACGTCAGCCGGGTATCAATTTTTGGCAATACCAGATTCGATGCGAGCGATCGCCACTTTATTAAACCGCAAACCCCACATCATCTTTTTAGACTTGGTAATGCCCAATACTAACGGCTATGAAATTTGTACCCAATTGCGTAAAGTTTCTGCTTTCCGAGACACCCCGATTATTATCTTGACGGGAAATGACGGTATCATTGACCGAGTCCGGGCTAAGGTTGTCGGAGCTTCAGATTTCATGGGGAAACCCGTCAATGCAGAAAAGGTACTAGCGGTAACAAACAAGTACCTCAAGCACCTCAAAAACAGTTCCCTCGTGGTTAGTTGATTTTTGTTTTTCCTAGGAGGTTAATACAATGCATACTGCTTTAATCGTTGAAGATACTTTAACTGAAAGGGAAACTTTTGCTAGCTGCTTGCGGCGAGGTGGATTAAATGTTTTAACAGCAAATACCGGAGAAGAAGCCTTAGAAAAAATCAGTAATCATAAACCTGATGTAATCATTCTAGACGTTGTATTGCCCGGTCGTAGCGGCTTTGAACTCTGCCGCGAACTCAAAGCAGATGCAGAAACTAGCAAAATTCCAGTCGTGATGTGTTCCACAAAAGGCACTGATTTGGATAAATTTTGGGGCATGAAACAAGGAGCAGATGCCTACATTCCCAAGCCAGTCGATCAAGAGGAACTACTGCGTACTGTTAATCAATTAATTAAAGGTTAGGGAAAATCTTCGTCAGCACCGTCAAGAGATAAGCAATGGAATCTGAATTTGTGTCTGGAAAAACTTTAATTGAACAATTTGAAACTCCAACCGCAGAACATAAAGCAGTAGTGGGAGAGCAATTTTTGCGGTTTCATCTTTTTCCTGACATTACCGCACTATTCCCCATGCATCAGATGACAGAGGTGCTGACAATTCCAGTTGGTCAAATTGTCCCCATTCCTCATATGCCAGCTTGGGTGATGGGAGTTTATAACTGGCGCGGTGAGATTTTATGGATAGCGGATCTCGGTCATTTGGTAGGGCTTACTCCCTTATACTTACAGGCAATTAACCGAGCAACCTACACAGTCATTGTGATTCATGGGGAACAGCAAATCCTTGGCAAACAGCGAACTGGTAGCCAAATCACAGGAAAAAAGATGCTGGGATTGGTTGTGAATCGAGTGGAAGACATCGAAAGTTGCGCTCCAGATTTAATTCAATCTCCCCCACAATCATTTGTCACCCCGGAACTGGTGCCATTTTTACGTGGATATTGGCTGAAATCAAATGGTGAAATACTGGTGGTTCTAGAGGGAGAATCCATCATGGCTGAAATGCCTAAGCCAGAAGTTTGAATGGCTGTTTGAATATCCAGATTTCTTTCTTTCAGTCTGGAATTTCATTTTTTTTAACCTCTATATCCCTTAATCAATTCAACTCGCCACACTCATCTACCTTTAGCAAAGTTAAAGCTATGAAGACACCTTCCGATCCTCAATCCAATACAACAAAAGCCAATATTAAGCGTCGCCTCAGGGGTCGAAAGACAAGTGTTAGCCATCAACCCCCTCCTCTTAAGCTCATTCCTAACCAACAAGATTTAAACGGCTCTCAAAATCTTGAGCAAAAGGTAGAGAACAAGGTTAAAGGTCAACTAGAGCAAACAGAGCAAGGCAACCTTAACCCGCCGTCGCCACAACTGAATGTACCCAAAAGCCGCACGCTCCGCAGCCAATTGTTGAGAACAATCTTACCTGTGGTACTAGCACCGCTAGCGATCGCTGGTATGGTGAGCTGGGCGATTACCAATTATCAAGCAGCTGGGCGCACGGAGGCGAAATTATGGAATGACGCGATGCTATCCTCCGATTTGGCTGGCACAAAAGTCAAGGATGCTTTAAGAGTTTCGTCGTCTTTGGCAGAAAATCCCTTAACTATTAATGTTGCTCGTGCTGCCAACTTTGACGATTTGGCGGTGCCGTTGGATCATGTGGGACTGAGTAACTCTGAAAAAATTCAGATTTTGGCTCCAGTCAGCAAAGCCGTTATTAGTACCATTACATCTAATGGCGCGATCGCTCAGACAGAAGTGCTGGGTGGCGATCCGATTTTACAAAAAGCAACGGCTCTATTAGCAGAACTCGAAGTACAAAAGGCTAATTTTAGGGAAAACCCCACCCCAGGGAAAAAGCCAAGCTACGTTGCAACTACAGGTTCGCTCCAGGGACTCACCATTATCCCTTACGTTCACAAACAGGGACAATTAGTTCTGAGTACCTCCTTCGATCGGGACGGCAGAAAATATAGCCTTGCCGCAGTTCCCGGCATCGATTTGGTCAGTGTCAGCTCAATTGACCTTTCTGAAATTGCTGCCGCCGGAAATGAGCATGGACTAATTTTTATCCTAATTTTTCTTTCCTTGGGAGCCGTAGGTGCAGGTATTGTGGTGAGTTTAGCACGCCGCTGGTCCGCTCCTTTGAAAGAATTGACGGGTACATCAGAGCAGGTTGCTGCCGGAAATTTGGATGCCTACGTTGAACCTCGCGGTACTACTGAAACCCAAACTCTAGCTGTCAGCTTTAATAACTTGGTGGCCCGAGTTAAAGACTTGTTAAACAAACAAGAAGTTGAAGGAAAGCGATTACAACTGTGTGCCGATATTGCTACCAGTGCCAGGGAATCTCTAGATACTCACGAAGTATTCAAGAAAGCAGTTCAAGGCACTCAACAAATCCTGAACGCAGAACGAGTATTCATCTATCGCTTCAACCCTGACTGGAGTGGCTATGTTGTTGCCGAAGCCGTTGCGCCCGGATTGCCAACCTGCATGAAAATCAAGGTGGCTGATACCTACTTCACATCTTCAAAGGTGGGAGTAGAACTATATCGGAAGGGTCGCGTGTTTGTCATTGATGACATCTACAAAGCCAATCTCACCCCTTGTCACCTTGAGTTGTATGAGCGATTAAAAATCAAAGCCAATGTAATTACCCCGCTGATTAGCGGCGACAAACTACTCGGCTTGATGTGTACGCAACAGTGTTCAACACCCCGGACTTGGCAGCAGTCTGAAGTCGATTTCTGCACCCAAGTTTCCACTCAATTAGGTCTAGCGATAGACCGGATTGGCTATTTGCAAAAGCGGGAAGTTGAAGCTAAACAACAAGAAGTTGAAGCCAAGCGATTACAGTTGTGTGCCGATATTGCCACCAGCGCCAGGGAATCGTTAGATGTCAAAGAAATTTTTGAGAAAGCAGTTCAAGGAACTCAACAAATCCTCAAAGCTGAACGGGTGTTTTTGTATCGCTTCAACCCAGATTGGAGTGGAGATGTAGTCGCCGAATCAATTGCACCAGGTTGGCCTTCCTGCTTAAAAATGACCGTCACGGACACCTACTTCACCGACTCTCCAACGGGGGTAGAACGATACCGCAATGGTCGCGTGTTTGTCATCAATGACATCTACAAAGCCAATCTTACGGGTTGTCACATTGAGTTGTATGAACGATTAAAAATCAAAGCCAATGTGATTACCCCGATTGTCAGCGGTGACAGATTGCTGGGTTTGCTGTGTACGCAGCAGTGTTCAAATTCTCGGACTTGGCAGCAGTATGAAGTCGATTTTTGCTCGCAGTTGTCTACTCAAGTCGGCTTAGCTCTAGACAGAATAAGTTTCTTAGAACAGAAGGAAGCTGAAGCAAAACAGCAAGAAGTTGAAGCCAAACGCATTCAGTTGTGTGCCGATATTGCTACTAGCGCTCGTGAGTCGCTAGATGTCAAGGAAATATTTGAGAAAGCCGTTGTTGGCGCTCAACAAATCCTGAATTCAGAACGGGTGTTTTTGTATCGCTTTAACCCGGATTGGAGTGGGGATGTAGTCGCCGAATCAGTTGCACCCGGTTGGCCTTCCTGCCTAAAAATGACCGTTACCGATACTTACTTCACCGACTCGAATGTGGGGGTAGAACGATATCGCAATGGTCGCGTATTTGTCATCAATGATATTTACCAAGCTGGTTTGACTTATTGCCACGTTGAGTTGTATGAGCGATTAAAAATTAAAGCCAATGTGATTACCCCGATTGTCAGCGGTGATAAATTATTGGGCTTGCTGTGTACGCAGCAGTGTTCAAATCCTCGGACTTGGCAGCAGTATGAAGTCGATTTTTGCTCGCAGTTGTCTACTCAAGTCGGCTTAGCTCTAGACAGAATAAGTTTCTTAGAACAGAAGGAAGCTGAAGCAAAACAGCAAGAAGTTGAAGCCAAACGCATTCAGTTGTGTGCCGATATTGCTACTAGCGCTCGTGAGTCGCTAGATGTCAAGGAAATATTTGAGAAAGCTGTTGTTGGCGCTCAACAAATCCTGAATGCAGAACGGGTGTTTTTGTATCGCTTTAACCCGGATTGGAGTGGAGATGTTGTTGCGGAAGCGGTGACGGCAGGCTTGCCTTCGTGCCTAAAAATGACCGTTACCGATACCTACTTCACCGACTCGGATGTGGGGGTAGAAAAGTATCGTAAGGGTCGCGTATTTGTCATTAATGACATCTATCAAGCCAATCTTACAGGTTGTCACATTGAGTTGTACGAGCGATTAAAAATCAAAGCCAATGTGATTACCCCGATTGTCAGCGGTGACAGATTACTGGGTTTGATGTGTACGCAGCAGTGTTCTAATCCTCGGACTTGGCAGCAGTATGAAGTCGATTTTTGCTCGCAGTTGTCTACTCAAGTCGGCTTAGCTTTAGACCGGATCAGTTTCCTCAAACAGAAGGAAGCGGAAACAAAACAGCGAGAAGTCGAAGCCAATTTGACACAACTGTTTGCAGATATTGCCAACAGCGCTCGTGAATCTCTCGATGTTAAAGAGGTTTTCGAGAAAGCAGTGGTTGGCGCTCAACAAATCCTAAATGCAGAACGGGTGTTTTTGTATCGCTTCAACCCAGATTGGAGTGGAGATGTTGTTGCGGAAGCGGTGACGCCCGGATTACCGACCTGCATGAACATGAAAGTGGCAGATACCTATTTCACCGACTCAGAGGCGGGGGTGGAGTTGTACCGCAAAGGTCGCGTGTTTGTTATCGATGACATCTATCAAGCGAATCTCGCCCCTTGTCACGTTGAGTTGTACGAGCGATTAAAAATCAAAGCCAATGTCATCGCCCCGATTGTCAGCGGTGATAAATTACTGGGCTTAATGTGTATCCAGCAGTGTTCAACCCCTCGGACTTGGCAGCAGTCTGAAGTCGCTATCTGCACGCAGTTGTCCAATCAAGTTGGTTTGGCGATAGACCGCATCAGCTATCTGGAACAGAAAGAAGCTCAAGCCACGAGATCGCAACTTTTGTCAATGATTACCCTCCGCATCCGGGAAACTCTGAAGCTGGAAGACATTCTTAATACAGCAGTCCAAGAGGTGCGACGCGCATTTAAAACGGATCGCTTGATCGTCTATCGCTTCGATGCGAGCTGGGATGGGATGGTAATTGCAGAATCTGTGGCGACGGGTTGGATGCCAACTCAAGGGGTCAGAATCGAAGATACCTGCTTGAAAGAGACCCAAGGGGGAAGCTACAACAAAGGGCGCATTCGTGCGATTGACGATATTTATCAAGCGGGTCTGAACGAGTGTCACATTAAGATGTTGGAGCGCTTTCAAGTCAAAGCCAACTTGGTCGTGCCCATCGTGGTAGATAACCAGCTATTCGGCTTGATGATTGCTCATCAATGTTCGGGGACTCGGATTTGGCAGAAGGGTGAAATCGATTTATTCATCCAGTTGGCAACTCAAGTGGGGATTGCCCTCAACCAAGCGACGCTGCTGGAACAGATTCAAACTTTGCTGGCAGCGCAAGAGGAAGCGACCCGCCAACAATCTGCAAATGCCGAACAGCAAAGGTCAGCCAAGGAAGCCCTCCAAAAACGAGCGCTGGAACTGCTGCTGGAAGTCGATCCCGTCAGTAAAGGAGACCTCACCATTCGGGCGCAAGTGACTGAGGATGAAATCGGCACGATTGCTGACTCCTACAATGCCACGATCGGTAGCTTGCGGAAAATTGTCAGCCAGGTGCAAACTGCCGCCAAACAAGTGGCGGCAACCACCAGCAGCAATGAAGTCTCTGTCCAAGAGCTATCGGCAGAAGCTTTACGGCAATCGGAGGAAATTTTAGCGGCGCTGGATCAAATTCAGGAAATGTCCACTTCGATTCGAGCGGTTGCTGCCAATGCCGAACAAGCGGAAGCTGCGGTTCAACAAGCGACGCAGATTGTGAAGGAGGGTGATGCTGCCATGAACCGCACGGTGGACGGGATTCTAGCGATTCGGGAGACGGTTGCAGAAACCTCCAAAAAAGTCAAGCGTTTGGGCGAATCTTCGCAAAAGATTTCCAAAGTGGTGAACCTGATTGGCACATTTGCTGCTCAAACTAACTTGTTGGCGCTAAATGCTTCAATTGAGGCGGCACGCGCTGGGGAAGAGGGTCGAGGCTTCGCCGTAGTTGCGGATGAAGTGCGATCGCTGGCGCGGCAATCGGCGGCAGCAACGGCGGAAATCGAAAAGCTGGTTGCAGGCATTCAAGCAGAAACCAATGAGGTGGTAGCGGCGATGGAAGCAGGCACCGAGCAGGTCGTCACAGGTACGAAACTGGTGGATGAAACCCGCCAAAGCCTGAACAAAATTACGACTGCCAGCGCCCAGATCAGCGCCTTGGTGGAAGCGATCGCCCAAGCGGCTGTCGTGCAATCCAAAGCTTCCGATGCAGTCACCAAAACCATGACCGACGTGGCAGCGATCGCCACTAAAACCTCAACGGGAGCCACTGATGTATCGGCATCCTTTAAGGAATTGCTAGCGTTGGCGCAAGAACTGCAAGCAAACGTGGGGCAATTTAAAGTCAGCTAATGGGTAATCGGTAATGGGTAATGGGTAATCGGTAATGGGTAATCGGTAATGGGTAATCGGTAATGGGTAATCGGTAATGGGAAGGGGTAAGAATCCAACCAATTATCAATTACCAAACCCCTTTTCCCCAATTATCAATTACCAATTACCAATCCCCATACGCCTTTTCCCCAATTATCAATTACCAATTACCAATTACCAATTTAGTATTATGGCGCTCGACTCTGATATCCGCGACCAAGCCTATCAGTTCTTCATTCAAGAAGCTCCAGAGCTGTTGCAGGTCATCGAATCGGAACTGCTGACGCTTAAGACAGAGCGGACTACCGCTAAAGTTCACAGTCTCATGCGTGCGGCTCACTCGATTAAAGGGGGATCTGCTTGCGTGGGACTGGAAACGATCAAAATGATCGCTCACCGCCTCGAAGATATCTTTAAGGCGCTCCACAACAAAGAGTTAGAGATTGATGCCGAACTAGAAAGCTTGTTGCTGCAAGCTTATGATTGTCTTCGCCTCCCTTTAATGGAGCAGATTATGGCGGGTCATTTCAACGCAGAACAGGCAATGGCGATCGCAGAACCCGTGTTTGCTAAAATTGAGGCGCAATTAGGAGATTTCCTCACCGGAGAGGAAGTTTTACCCAACTCGGTAGAATTGGGAATCGATATAACCTTATCGATATTTGAAGTGGACGTGGCGCAGGAACTAGAGCGTCTCACCAATGTTTTAGCCCATCCTGAAAGCAATCAAGTAGCCGGAGAATTGCGGGCACTCGCCGATGTATTTATTGGCATCGCAGAATTATTAAATTTGCCAGGATTTGGAGCGATCGCTCAAACTACTTTGGTGGCTCTTGATGCTCATCCCGAACAAGCCTTGCAGATTGCTAAACTGGCATTAGTTGATTTTCTGGCAGGGAGGAAAGGCGTACTCGCAGGCGATCGCTCGCTTGGCGGATCGACATCCCCCGCTTTAACAAAACTTGCCGCTCCTTCTTCGGTTCAAACGCCCGTAGCAGCAGTTACAGTCATAGAACCGGCTTCCGAATTAGAGCTACTGACTGAAGATGAAGAGGAATCAGCGTTCTCCTTTTCTTCTATTGATGATATTTTTGGTAGCTCTGTCCTCACATCTGAAATAAATGAAGATTTCCTAGACGTTTCGGCACTATTCGCAGCTGAAGAAATTCCTGAAACTAAGTTAATTTACCAAGAAGAGGAACTCACTTCAATTTCTTGTCTGGATGAAATTTTTCCTGATTCTAACTCAAATCAGAAAACAACAGAAATTGCTAACTTTTCCTCTTTTGATGGACTCAAACTTCCGGCACTACCCGCAGCCAAGGAAGATCCACAAATTGAGTTATTGAATCAAGAAGAGATACTAACTACCACTCCTTCTCTAGATGATATTTTTGGTAGCTTTGTCTCATCGCCAGCTTTAGAAATTGAAAACTTATCCTCTTTTGAGGTATCGGAGCCGATTGGAATCATTCAGGAAATTCCTGAATTAGAGCTAGTTTCTGAAGAATTTTTACCGCTAACTCCAAAACAGCATTCAGAATTAATTGAAACAAAATCGCCAGAGAATATTCAAGAAATCGTTCAGAAAATTGAGCAAGTATTTGACAGTTTGCCTTCCGTAACCGAGCTTCCTGTCAATATAAGAAACAAAGAAAATTCGCCTCAGATAATTCAGAGTGAAAGCGAAAAACCAGCGTCTAAAGCCTCCAGACTAGCTAAATCGCCTGTTGCCAAAGACAAAAAAGAAACCATAGCTACTACCAATTCTACTCCCCAACTTTCTGTTCGAGTTGACCTAGATCGACTGGAACGAATGAATAATTTGGTGGGGGAACTTGCCATTAACCGAAATGGTCTTTCCCTACAAAACGAACAACTGCAAGCAACTGTGCAAGAACTGCTGCGGCGGTTTGCTAAATTTCAGGAAATCGCCAATCATCTGCGCGATTTATCAGACCAAATGATAGTGGCTCCAGAACGCCATTCTACTTCGCCAGACTTACAAATCGCATCTCAAAGAGCAGGAAAACCGGGTGTAGAAAGGCGATTCACCGCGTCTGGAATCGGAGAAAATGTAGAGCCAAATACCCTTTCTTCCAGTAACTATACACCCCTAATTTCTTCTTTTGACTCCCTAGAGATGGACAGCTATGGAGAATTACACTCAATGCTGCAAGAAAGTCTTGAAGAAATGGTGCAACTCGAAGAAATCGTCGGGGATGTGGCACACTTAGCTGGACAGTCAAGCCAAACTCTAGAAGGTCAACGTCAAATGATCGCCCACTTGCGGGATGATTTGATGTGGGCGCGGATGCTTCCCCTGCGCGAAGTGTTGAGTCGTTTTCCTAGAGTATTGCGCGACCTTTCCACAAAATACAAAAAGCCAGTCGATCTGAAATTAAGTGGGACGGGAGTTTTAGTTGATAAAGCAGCTTTAGAAAAACTCAACGACCCTTTACTGCACTTGCTCCGAAATGCCTTCGATCATGGCATTGAGCCACCAGAAATACGCCGTCAGCAAGGGAAACCGGAGCGAGGTCAGATTGAAATTCAGGCTTATCATCAGGGAAGTCACACGATTATTGAAGTGCGGGATGACGGTCAAGGAGCCAACTTAGAACGCATCCGTTTGAAAGCGCTAGAGTTAGGGTTGATTTCACCAGAACAAGTGGCTACAACTCCAACAACTCGACTTTTAGATTTGCTATTTGAGCCAGGATTTTCTACTGCGGCTCAAGTCAGCGAACTGTCTGGTCGAGGTGTGGGATTAGATGTGGCGCGATCGCAGTTGCGATCGCTCAAAGGCACCATCACCGTCACCACCACTCCCGGACGAGGTACCACCTTTACGTTACGCATCCCGCTGACGTTGACGATTGCCAAATTACTCGTCTGCTTGGTCGGTTCCGCCGCTTATGCCTTCCCCGCTGACAGCATTGAAGAAATCGTAATTCCGAAAGCTGACCAGATGAAGCACTCTGGAAAACAGAGATTCTTGCACTGGCGCAAGCGAATCGTTCCTGTCTATCACTTATCAGAATTACTAGACTATAGTTGTCCGTTGCCCGAATCAATTCCCAGCCAAGCTTTAGTCGCCGTTCCTACTCCCGAAGATTGGGCACCGCCGATGCTGCTAATCCGCCGAGATAACCAAATTCTTGCCTTAGAAATCGATCGCTTGGTCACAGAGCAAGAATTGGTGATTAAACCCTTTGGTGCTGCGATCGCGCCGCCAAGTTATATTTACGGTTGCACTATTTTAGGAGATGGGAGCCTGATTCCGGTGATTGATGGTGCAATGCTTCTCAGCCAGATGATGGGGCAAAGTAAGAACGCGATCGCTACAACTACTTTCACCGATCTGCCAACTGCTTCTCCCATCAAAACTGCATTAATTGACAAAACTAAAGTATTAGCGATCGCTGCCAAATCGCCTTTAATATTAATCGTAGATGACTCGATCACCCTACGACAAACTTTAGCTTTAACACTACAAAAAGCAGGATACCGCGTCTTACAAGCAAGAGATGGGCGGGAAGCCATCGAACAGTTACAGCAAAATTCCAACATTCAAATGGTGGTTTGCGATGTGGAAATGCCTAACCTAAATGGCTTTGAATTTCTCAACCATCGTCGTCAAGATCCGCAGCTATCGAAAATACCCGTAGCGATGCTTACTTCCCGCAGTAGTGAAAAACATCGACAATTAGCAACTCACTTGGGAGCCAGTGCTTACTTTAGCAAACCTTACTTAGAGCAAGAATTTTTAGCAGCACTCAAAGCCCTCTTTGACAAAAGTGAATCTTTAGGAGCAACTGCCGTTCTTGGCTCATCATAATGGGAGCATCTCAATGTTTTTAAAAACATCAATTTCAGTTCAGAACCCCACCTCAACCCTCTCCGTGAATGGGGAGGGATGAATCTTACTTTCCCATGAAAAAAAGGCATGAACAGTACTTTAATCAACTCAACTCCCCCGGATTTTGATCGGTTAGATGTTTCCGCTGCTGTACCCGCTATCAAAGTGCTTGTCTTTAGCATTGGTAGCTTAAACTTGGGTTTGCGGATTGAATCTATCTACAAAGTGTTGAATTCTACCCAGATTTATGGAAGCGGACTGAATGGGGTAGGAATTGCTCATGTAGGCGATCGCGAAGTAACCGTTTTGGATCTACAGCAGCGGTTATTTCCATCCAATCCAACCCACGAAAACCTTCAGGGAGCCTACCTGATCGTTATTCAAAATACAGAAAGCGAATTGTATGGTATCTCCGTAGAAACCGTTCCCGCTTTGATAGATGTACCCTTATCCACTATCCGAGTCTTACCCGAATCCTTTCGTCACGCTAACACGCTGGGGATAGCCAGTCACGTTGCTGTCATTTCTCAACCAGAAACTTCTCTAACCTTATTTCTGCTAGATATTGATACGACAACGAAACTTTATTGGGGCAATTTCGCCCTGCCACCTGGTACGGACGAGGAGACAGATCGGCAACATCAATAATACTATGTTTATTATCCTATAAAGGCGATCGCTAGCTCATCTGGATCGCTTTGGGAATTCAGCTAAATATATCTACTTATCAATTAGAAGATGAGAGCGATCGCGCCCCAAATTAAGGGTAAAAATATTAGCTTTGTGGCATATTTAAGTTAAAGTTATATGCCCAAGAGAGAACCATGACTAACACAAGTCGCCTACCCCCTCAAACCGATCCGCCTCTTTCACCCAGGCTGACATTGCCGACGATGTACGATTTACCTAGCGAAGATCCAGAGGAACCTGGTTTGCCAGACGAATATCACGGATATCAGCCGTCGCTGTTACGACAAACTTTCAAGCCAGCTAACTTTACTCCAGAGGAAATTTTCATCGGTGCCGATCTGAATATTTATTACGAGCTTCGCCATCCCAATTGGTATAAACGCCCAGATTGGTTTGCCGTTTTGGGAGTTCCCAGACTCTACGATGGTGACAAATTGCGCTTAAGCTATGTTCTATGGCAAGAACAAGCCAGTCCGTTTGTTGTCGTTGAGTTATTGTCACCAAGCACTGAGGATGAAGACTTAGGGCGCACTGTTTCCGAGAGAGGAAAACCACCCACTAAATGGCAAGTTTACGAGCAGATTCTGAGGGTTCCTTACTACATTGTTTTCAGCGGCTATACAAATGAGATGCAAGCATTTCGTCTGGTGGCTGGTGCTTACGAACGAACAGAATTGACTGATGGACGTTTGTTAATTCCTCAGTTAGAGCTAAGTTTAGGTTTGTGGCAAGGTAGTTATGAAAATATTGAACGAACTTGGTTAAGGTGGTTTACAGCATCCGCAGAGTTAATTCTAACTCCGGGTGAAGAAGCCCAGCAACAAGCCGCCGTCGCCCAGCAGGAAGTTGTAGCTGTCCAGCAGGAAGTCGCCGCCGCCCAAGCGGAAGTCGCCGCCGCCCAAGCGGAAGTCGCCGCCGCCCAAGCGGAAGCCGCCGCCGCCCAGCAACGCGCTGAACGGCTAGCAGCAAAACTACGCGAGTTGAATATCGATCCAGATCAGTTGGAATAGGTAGCAGTTAGAGATCGCGCTTCAATTGAGGCGGAAATAGGAGATGCGATCGCTTTTTTAATTCAGATAAATACATCTATCAATCTATTAGCAGAATGAGCGCGATCGCGCTTGACAAAAACCATCATTATTGAATGGTGAAGTGAAGGCAATCGCCGCCACGACTTTAGGGCAAATCGTTAATTGGCAAGGCTTTTGGGCGCGATTTCACTTACCACCTGACATTCTCCTATGCGAGCGCGACTGAAATTTTATAAATAGGTTGACAATTTTAACTTTAAAAGATAATATATATATAGTAATCCTATTTGAATTGTGAGATGCCAGCGGTTCAGATCCCCGACTTCTCTAATAAGTCGGGGATCTTGCCTTCACGAATCATTTAGGACTGCTATATATATTTTTATTTACTATATTAATTACCTAGAAATAATAATGGGAAACCTAAGCCATAAAAGCTCTGCTATTCAATTTAGAGAGCCGTTTAAAGATATGGAAGACAGTGATAATGCCAATCCGGCAGAATCACTCAATCGAGTTGATCAAGTTCGGCAACAGTTAAAGGTGTCGCCGTTCAAAAATATTGCCTTTGCTGACTTCCAGATTGACGGTGACAGTGGCGAACTGATAGCTATTAGCGGTCAATCTAATCGTTCAGGAACCGTTGGTTTACTTCAGGAGCCTTTATTTGAAACTTTTGAAGTCCCGCCTGGACATTCACGAGGCTATGATAGTGAATACAAACTTCTTGAGGAACTGGCATCCCGATATGCTCAGACTCCAGAAGTTGAAGGCATTATCAATCTGTTCACAGAACGACCGCCCTGTGATTCCTGTAGCAATGTTATTCAGCAATTTCGCAGGCGGTTCCCAAACATTATCCTGACGGTTAACTATGGTTAATTATATCGTTTCCGGTTGAACACTTATTATTAGGGGGACGGGGGAGGGGGTAATGGCTTGATGTCCCCGCACCACCTTCCTACTTCCCCAATTTTAGTAATGAGTGATTAACAGTAAAAGATATTAATATTATAAATGCGAGGCTTCAAAGAGTTAATAGCCATGTACCTAGATAAGGTAAAAAAACAACTGATAGAACTAAAAATCGCATCGCCAGATGAACAGGTGGGCTGTACCCAAGATGAAGTAATTGAGCTTGAGCGGCAGTTGGGGATTTCCCTACCAAAAGCCTATCGGGAATTTCTCTTATCTATGGGGTATGGTGCAGGTAAATTTTTACGGGGTTCGGACTGTTTCTTTGAACATCTGCCCTACCTGCAAAAGTGGGCAATTGAGTTATTAGAGGAAAATAACTTTTGCGAATCTCTGCCAGAAGATACCTTTGTTTTCTCAATGCACCAGGGGTATCAGTTCAGCTTTTTCAGACTTTCGGAAGGAGACAATCCGCCGACTTACTCCTACTGCGAAGGAACAAATCAAACTTCTTTCATTAGAAGCCATGAAAGATTTAGTGACTTTCTGGCTACAGAGGCGGAAATTCACGCTCGGTATCTCTATTCATCTGTTAATAGATAAGAGCGATCGCATCCCCATCTCTATAAAAGCGCGAACCGACAGGTCGGCGCTTCGCTATCGCTCTCGTTAATTGATAATCTACTCAAAACAAAATCCCCCAACTGTTACCCCTCTTTTTCAGGGGGGCTGGGGGATCAAAATAATGAAATTGCGATTAGCGGATTGGCGGACAGGGAACAGGTGGGAACCCTCCCGCCTCAATCACGAAGTCATCGAAATCCTCATCTTTTCCAGGTTGGGGTAGTCCTGTATCATCCCAAGCGATGCGAACGCCAGTAATTTCTTCGTTCGTGCCACCATCCAAACTGCCATTAAACGCAGCTGCCAAGTTGCTAGTGGATCTGACGCTGCGTCGAGTTTGACCCGTAGGGCTAACAGATTCCAGGTAGAAAGCATACCGGGTATTCGCCTTAAAAGTATATTCGCTGAGTCGGTTTTCTACGGCTCCCCCATCAACTGTCCCCAGAAAATCGATTGCCGTGCCAATATTATTTTGACCGGGCGAGGAAGGCTGAGGCTGTTCGCTTCCGAAGCCGTCATAGGGTTTGACTTCCTGAAACAGCACTGTCTGTTCACCCGTATCTAAATTGACAACGCCAAGCGTTGATCGATAAGCTCCGTGGGACTCTTTGAATTCAAATTCAATCGTCGTATCCACCGGGAACTGGACAGCTTCTCCAAACACATCTTCAGCGTGAACGGGCGTTGCCAAAGCACCCACAAACCCAGCGGCGATCGCTCCCAGTAGCCACTTGAACCTGGCGGTTCTACCGTTTTTACGCTTCATCTGCCTCATCGTATTCTTGCTCCTGCTCACACTAGAATGACTGTGCAACTGACAACCGAACCTCTACCAAGTCCGCAAACCGGAGTTGGCTCTGGAAATGTCTTTTTGCTGCAAAGTAGTTCTCAAATTTTCTACTTCTGTCCTTAACTCCTCTAGCCGCTGACACGCCTGGGGAACCGGGGGTGGTGTTTGAGGCTGTCGAGTAAACCGGCGGACAGAGGGAGTTTGCTCCGTCAGGGCTGCCCCGCAGGCTTGAAAAGCTGCTTCTGACTCTTGGTTGAGCCGAGTAATATTTGCAGTTAGTTCCGGATCTAACTTGTCATCAGTATCAAAGACGGGTGCCGTGTTGTTCCAGATATTAGTTCCCGTGATGTCAGAATAACTACGGTCGGCTCTAGCAGGCGCAGCAATACCCAGCGCCACAATTGATAAACCAACAACCCAACCCAGAGATTTTATGGTGTGCATTTGGGGTACTCCTCCTTAAAACTTCAATGCTGTCCCAACACCTAATACAAATCGAGAGCCGTCACCCGCACCCGCAACGTCGCGTAAGGCTGGAGTAATCACAAAAGGAAAGTTTTTGAAGGGAGCAATGGAAAGACCTAATGCTAAGTCCTGTCCTGTCCATTCCGCAATCAAACTAACAGGTCGAACAACTCGAACTGCCAAATTTCCAAACACGTTGATATTGTTTTCACCAGCATCAACCGCACCGTCGGAACGGAACTGTCCATCGCCGACACCAACCGTAAAAGCAACGCGACTGAAAGCATCATTGAGAGATTCTCGCGTTCGGAATACTTTGGTAACAACTCCATATTTGGATTGTTCAAAGTCGTTGCGACCAATATTTAAAAAGCCATTCCAGCCTAATGCTGCGGATACATCTCCCCCAAATCGACGATGCAGCTTGCCATTAAAGCCACCTTCGCCGAAGCTGTCATTTGTCGCTAAGGCGTAGGATAGTTCTACGCCCACGGCTTTATCGGCATTGCCTAACCCGATGCCTATCCCCGCAGCGCCCACAGAACCGCTATCTTCTCGCACGGTGGGTTGATAGGTGCCACTGATAAAGGCGGTGTTTCTATCTGCACCATAGCCAACTGGGATATAAATGCTCAGGGCTGGCGAAGATTCAAATTCCTCGATGGGTGCTGGCAACGCTAGCGGCGCAACAGGTTCCGGACTCGGACAGCGTTCTGTAGCCGGTGTGGTTACTTCTTGTGCAACCTGATAAGTTGCATCATCTAAGGATTTAACGTTCTTGTTTCTTTGCGAGGCACAGGTATTTCCGGCTTTCGGTTCCGTCTTTGCGATTAACTGGCTGGTTGTAGCCGTTGACGAGTGAGCGATCGCCGGATCTGGGCGGAGTGCTTCAGCCTTGAATGTGAATGCATCTCCACTGGGTATCGTTCGTTCATTCACAGCCACTTCGTTAACGGTTTCCCCATTTCGGAAGGAAGCTAAGTCAGAAGCTTTCCTCGCGGACTCATCGGATGCAGGCTGGTTAACATCAGAAGCTGTTGATAACTCTGTGAGGATGTTATTTGGGGGAAGCGCCGCAGCTTCTGGGATTTCTGCCAAATCGGTTTGGGGGGCGGCTGTCAATGCCGGAAGTTGCCTTGCAGCTAATCCTGGGGCATTCTGAGAAGGCGATCGCAGAACTTCCTGCCTGGATATCAATAGTGGTTCTTGTTGTATTTCTGGTGCCGCGATCGCTGCCATACTCCTGGGAGTCACCATCGGGGTGCCAACACTCCCATCATCGGTCACGGCTTCCTGGGGAGAACCTTCGGAACTCGGACTTTCACTTGCTTGGGCTGTCATCCCTCCAGCCACAAAAGCAGCTAAAGTACAAACAGCAACACTAGGAAAACGCATAAATTAGCCCTACTAAACTCACACCGCTCGAATCGAGAAGTCGGTCTTCCCAAATAGTTGAATAGATACTTATACAGAGTTGGGCGCGTTTATCCGCAGCGATAATGACACAAATTTTGCCTCGATCAGAGTAAAAATTGTCGCTTCAAATTCCGATCTACTATCCACAACCTGAAGCGTTGCCTGTTTTCAGCGATCCTTCACCGGCTAAACTAGCCGTGTCGATATCTATATTTACGACATGATTGTTTTTGTCGCCCTGCTAGCTTTCTACGTTGCCTGGAATCTGGGCGCAAACGACGTTGCTAACTCGATGGGAACGTCGGTGGGATCGAAGGCTGTCACCCTGCGGCAGGCATTGGTCATTGCCGGGGTTTTAGAATTTACAGGTGCGGTGGTGTTTGGTCGTTCCGTATCGGAGACGCTGGCAACCGGGGTTGTCAATCCAGAACTGTTCGCTGCCGCACCTCAGATGCTACTGATTGGCATGGTTTCGGTGCTGATAGCCTGTGGCGTCTGGCTGCAAATTGCCACAAGTAAAGGCTTGCCAGTCGCATCATCTCATGCGGTAGTCGGCGCGATCGCCGGTTTTAGTTGGGTGGCTGCGGGTGTCGGTGCCATCGATTGGTCATTAATTGGTCTAATCAGCTTCGCCTGGGTGATAACGCCGGTAATCAGTGGCACGATTGCCGCGTTATTCTACAGCGTTGTCAAGCGTTGGATTCTCGATCAACCCAATCCACTTTTTCAACTGCGCGAGTGGATTCCCTGGTTGAGTGCGACGTTGTTGGGCGTCTTTGGGGTGATTGTTCTACCCTCTGTGAGTCAACCAATAGACACTTGGCTGACAGATAGTTTCGGCATCAACCTCCCTGCCCACGATATCCCCCTCTTGATTGGCGCGATCGCCTCTGTTGCCCTCACCTGGTTCATCTGGCGACAATTAGCCCAGGAGGAAGCAGAGGAGCAGCTTGTAGACACAAGGCTTATCGCTGGAGCCAATCAGCAGGACAGCGAAATCCCAAATTCCAAATCTAAAATCCAAAATCCCATTGAGCGCCAGCTAGCACGGTTTCAGCTATTAAGTGCCTGCTTCGTTGCCTTTGCCCACGGTTCCAATGATGTTGGCAACGCGATCGCTCCCTTAGCTGCGATCGTCTATATTAATCGTACAGGTTCCGTTCCCATCACTGGCTTTAGCATTCCCCTCTGGATTCTAGTATTGGGCGGTGCCGGTATCGTTGCCGGTCTTGCCGTCTGGGGCAAAAAAGTCATTGCGACGATTGGAGAAGGCATTATTGCCCTCCAGCCGAGCGGTGGCTTCTGCGCCGAACTCGCAACCGCCACTACCATCTTGCTTGCTTCCCGGCTGGGCTTGCCTGTCTCCACCTCCCACGCCCTTGTCGGTGCTGTGGTTGGCGTTGGTGCAGTTAAAGACTGGAAATCCATCCGCTTCCAAACCCTGCAATCGATTGGACTGGCTTGGCTAATTACCCTTCCCATTAGTGCGGGTTTGGGGGCAATTATCTTTCTAGTTACCCGTCAGCTAGGGGGACAATTCGGAATTTTCCACTTGATTGGTTAAATTTAAAACTTTACATCCCCTCTCCAGTTGCCCGATTGGGATACACTCTTTCTGGAAGGAGTTTCTAGGCGGCATCTGCTGCCCAGTTGCGGAAAATGCGTTTGCGTCCAAAAACTCGATCCTAAATGCCAGCGATCAATTGGCTTTCTGGCAGGGGGACACGGCGCTGTTTCATCCGCGTGTTGCACGCGCTCGAACCTCTGCTTATAAACGTGGCGCGAGCTTTTTTGCCCTCTTTTGTCGGAGATTTGGGGATCAAAACACTAGACTTCTGGCAAAAGTTGTCTAAACCCCCCATAAAGTCTCTAGTTTGCGGGGAAGAAGAAACTGCCTCTTGGTTCTTCAATGTGTTGCTGGAGGATGGTGTCAAAGTGGCTGTTCTTGCAGTGACTGCAAGATTCAACAGCTCTAGAACAAAATTAAATTCACCAGAAAAATCTCTTAAAAATCACCAGAATTTTGGAATAATCTGTCAGGATTAATGCCAAAAAATCAAACCCGATCATTCATCTGAGAAACAATACCCATTTGAGCCAAATCACATCCATTGCTGAAGTGGATCTGCCAAAATATCAGAAATACTAACAAGGCTTAAGTAGACTAAGTTACAATCACACTTCGTTATAGCCAATCGCACCGAGGTTATACGCTAATGGGGCAACTGGACAATCTACCGGAAAACCACAACACCGGAAATGCTACGGCAGCAGAGGCTCTTTTGAGGGCGATGACGCAGGAACTTGAGAACCTGAAGCAAAATCTCATCGTCCAGTTGAATCAAGACGTTGAGCGGCTCCAGGCTGAAAAATCCCGGTTGGTCGATGAGATCAACAATTTACAAGCTCAGCGTCAGCAATTACCCTCGTCCCAAAGCCCTCTGCCTCAAGAACAAATCGATCAGCAGCAATATTTAGTCGGGCAACTCACCCAAGCGATCGCCGAACACCTGCAAGACCTGCTGATGCAGCGACTGTCCCAGCAACCAGGCAACTCCTATCGCCCGCTGAGTGGCACTAGCAGTGCCAATTTGCCACCCTCGGCAAATGACTACAACGACAGTGCCTACCGAATTCTCTCTTCCTTGGATACAACCCTGAGAACGACTTTCAAAACACTGCAACAAGACATTAGCAGCTATCAAAGTTCGTTCTCCCAGCAGCTGTCGCGGATGCACAGCTTGGAGCAACAAGGAGAAGCAATTTTAGAAACTCTTGTCAATCGCCTGCACGAACAACTGCAAGCAGAAAGCGGTGCGCTGCCATTAGTAGAGCCATCATCAGAGGTTGGAGGACAAGCTTATAGCGATCGCAAACAGCCGCCAGAAGCGAATGAGATCCCGTTCGCGGTTCCGGCTGCACCGCTACCTCTACCAAGCCAAGCTAAACCAAGCTCCCAAGGTCAGTTAGGTTTATTGTTGATTCTAATTTCCACAGTGGCGCTGTCGGTTCACAACGTTGTTGTCCAGATCATCGGCAGAGAAAGCCAAATCTTTAACTTGTTTCCCTTGGGAGGATTCATCAAGCTGGGTTTGGGCAACTCGCTGTTAATTTTGTGGTTCCGCATGATGGTGGTGCTGCCTTTGATGGCATTACTCGCCATCATTCTCTATCCCAACGTATGGAGGGACATCAAGAAGTTTTTATTAGATCCAGACAGGCGCGGGCTTTTGACTGTAGTCGGGAGTGGCTTCTTTCTGTTTTTGTCGCAAGTGCTGATTTATATCGCCATCCCGCAAATTGGCCCAGGGGTTGCAGTGACAATTCTGTTTATGTATCCAATTATTACAGTCCCGCTGGCGTGGCTGTTCTTTGGCGATCGCCCCACCTTCCTGCGCGTTGGAGTGATGTGCGCGATTTCCTTGGGTGTTATCCTCGCGGCTTGGCCTAAAATCTTCCCAGCGGTTAATAGTGGGATGGCGAGCATTTCCGGGGTGGGAGTTGGCACCGCCGCCGCCTCAGGAATCGCGTTTGCCTTCTACCTGATTTTTATGCAGCTTGGCTTTCAAAAGCTTCACCCCGTCCCCGTCAGCTTGGTTCAGTTTACAACCATCTTTGTCCTGGCTAGCATCAGTCTGATGTTGCCACTACCAGAAAACTTAGCTGTTCAGGTCATCCCCGATAAGCGGCTGGGTTTGATTATCAGCGGCGTTGTCTTGGGAATATTGACTCTAGCGGGCTATTTGTTAAATAACTTTGGCGTTCGCTTCTTGGGTGCCGCACGAGCCTCGATCATCGCCTCTAGTGGTCCTGTGTTAACAGCAGTTTTGGCATTTTTGATTATTCCCAGCGCTCAGAATGCTTTACAGCCCATATCAATTTTCGGCATCGTACTGGTGACGTTGGGAGTATTTTCCCTAAGTTTTGAGCGCCTGCTGGTTCAAAACAAGGCGCAACCCGCAAAATAAACGCTCCTTTTAGTTAATTTATTCGTCGTAGGGTGGGCAATGCTCACCCTATTTTTTATGGAGAGTTCTAATTTATGCAAAAGGCGCGATCGCTAGATATAAAATTTAGATACAAATCGGTGAAATATAGATGCGATCGCCTTTAACCCTGTTTTGTCACTCTCCCAGTAGTATAAGAATGTACAAACACTAGAACAAAGACACAGAGGATGGTAGAGCCTCGTCCATCCGTATAAACCGTAAAATTTGTGGACGAATGATTCTATATCTTGGTTATTAATTGCCACCCACTCGGTAAATCCTGTATCTAGTAGTGCATCGACCTGAATAGGCTCTCCTTCAACATCAATCAAATCAATCGCAACTAGTAGCTGACCCTTGCTGCCAAACTCGCCTTGAATCATATACTGCCGCAGACTCCTGTCTCATTCAAACAGAAGATAATCAGTCTTCCTTGGGGAAATTTTTGACGAGATTTTATCAAAGCAGCATCTCTATCAGGATCAATAATATAATCCTCGCTGTTTGGCTCAATAACTATAAACCAGCCGTAGTAATTTTCGATAAATTCAGGGCGGACTCGTTCAAAAATCGCCCGACAACGCTGATAAAATGCTTCATCAAGAGCTTTACGTCTGGCTTTTTCTTCCTCAGATAGTTGGCGTTCTGGAAATATTCTGCCCCGACGCGGTGTGCGGTTGTTAGATAGTTGAGTCATATGATTTTATATCTGTTTAATATTAATGGTTTGTTTTTTATTATAAGCGTATTCAATAACTAGGCGATCGCGTCTTTCTCCTATAGTCAAATTGCAGCGCGATCGCTCTTACCCCAACGTCAGCACTCCCGCCGCAAAATCAACTAACAATCGCTTTGTCTGAAGCCAACGTACACCCAAGAGAATGTTTTCCAGTTCATCCCCTCCCAAAACTTCAACTGTGAACTCTTGTCCATCCAAAAGCACGCTACCATCATAAAGATTAAACCGTGCTACTCCCCGTGCAGTCTGCATATCACGGCGCTCATTACTGTCAATATCCCAGCCCAAACTTTCGGCATCTTGGTTGTCAACTGCCAGCCAACCCGTGAAACCTGTATCTAAGAGCGCCTTAACTGTAATCACATCTCCATCAGATGCAATCAATCCAATTTCAAAGAATAACTCGCCCCTACGATTAAACTCGCCTGAAATCATATTCTGCCGCAAGTTCCAGTTTCATTAATACAGGCAATGAGGCGCATCTTATTAGGATGTTTCTCGCGAGCTTTTTTCCTTGCAACCTTTTCATCTGGATCGATGACATAATCCCCGCTGTCTGGCTCAATTACGATAAACCAGTCGTAGTGATCTTTGATTAGTTCTGGTTGAACTCGTTCAAAAATCGCCCGACAACGCTGATAAAATGCTTCATCAAGAGCTTTACGTCTGGCTTTTTCTTCGGGTGGTAATTGGCGTTCTGGAAATATTCTGCCCCGACGCGGTGTGCGGTTGTTAGATAGTTGAGTCATATGATTTTATATCTGTTTAATATTAATGGTTTGTTTTTTATTATAAGCGTATTCAATAACTAGGCGATCGCGTCTTTCTCCTCTAGTCAATTGCAGATGCGATCGCTCTTACCCCAACGTCAATACTCCCGCCGCAAAATCAACTAACAATCGCTTTGTCTGAAGCCAACGTACACCTAAGAGAATATTTTCCAGTCCATTTCCACCCAATACTTCAATTGCGAACTCCTGTCCATCCAGAAGCACAGTTCCTTCATATAGATTAAACTGCGCGTCCCCCTGTGCCGTCTGCATCTCCTGCGGCTCATCTTCTTGATCCCACCCTAGACTAAGGGCATCTTGGTTATCAATTGCCAGCCAACCAGTGAATCCTGTATCTAATAATGCCTTGACTGGAATAATATCACCATCAGCAGCCATTAAACCGGTTTCAAAGAATAACTCGCCCCTACTGTTAAACTCGCCTGAAATCATATTCTGCCACAGGTTCCCGTTTCGTTTAGGCACATGATAAGGCGCTTTTTATCAGGATGCTTCTCACGAGCCTTTGCCCTGGCAACTGTTTTATCGGGATCGATGAAATAGTCCCCACTGACTGGCTCAATGATGATAAACCAATCGTAATGCTCCTTAATTAACTCTGGTTGCACTCGGTCAAAAATTTCGCGACAACGCTTAGAAAAGGCTTCGTCTTCAGACCTGAGTTTGGCTTTTTCGTCTGGAGATAGTTGGCGTTCTGGAAATACCCTTCCAAGACGGGGAGTGCAATTATTAGATAGTTGGGTCATGCGATATTCTTCTTGTTTAATAGTAATAGTTTACTTTTGATTGTAAGTTTATTTGATGGCGAGGCGATCGCGCTGTGTATTCACTCGCTGATAGTCAGGCGATCGCCAAAAATAACCATCGCCCCAGAAGATTCTTCTGGGGCGATTAGTCTCAAAGCATTGTGTAGTCTTGATTTTCAACGGAGAGGGTGGGATTCGAACCCACGTTGAGGTTGCCCCCAAACAGCATTTCCAGTGCTGCGCCTTCAACCACTCGGCCACCTCTCCAGAGGCTTATTTATTTTGAAATGTGCAACTCAAAGCTGCGATTTTTAATAATACACTATTTTTATGACTGATTACTACACCATTCGCATACACAATCGCCATACAGGTACTCATCACGACCTTCAGGTGCCAAGCGATCGCTATATCCTATCTAGCGTCGAGCATCAGAGCGTCGAGTTGCCTTTTTCCTGTCGCAATGGCGCTTGTACCACCTGTGCCGTGCGCGTCCTCTCAGGGGAAATCCATCAGCCAGAAGCAATGGGGCTTTCTCCACAACTGCGCGACAAAGGCTATGCTCTATTATGCGTGAGCTATCCCCGCTCCGACTTGGAAGTGGAAACTCAGGATGAGGATGAAGTTTACGAACTCCAGTTCGGTCGCTATTTTGGCAAAGGCAAAGTCCGTTTCGGTTTACCTCTGGATGAAGACTAACGAAAGGCGATCGCGCAAAATAAAAAGGCAAAAGAATTTTCTCTTTTGCCTTTTGCCTTTTGCCTTTTGCCTTTTCTTGGTGGGTTGCCAAGCTAAAGAAGTTCCGACAGGCGCAACCGTAAAGGTGGAGCGGGTTGTCACCGGACAAACCCTGGAAGTGCTGGATACCAGCAAGCAATCGGCTTTGGTAGAGCGAGTGCGGCTGCTGGGAATCGAAGCACCAGATATGAAACAGCAGCCTTGGGGAGCGGCGGCTCAAGAGCGGCTCAAGCAGTTGATTGGTGGGCAATCCGTTTTGTTAGAGTCGGATGGGTCAAGCAAAGACCAGTTTGAGCGCCGGTTAGCTTATGTGTGGAAAGATGGGGTATTGCTGAACGAGCAGATGGTGGTAGAAGGGTATGTGTTTGTGCCGCGATCGCTCAACAACAAATATGACCAACGGCTCACCACCGCTCAAGAATATGCTCGAATTATGGGCAAAGGCATTTGGAACCCAGAAAAACCCATGCGCTTGACTCCAGCGGAGTTTCGGCGTCAAAATCGTTAACAGCTGATTGCGAATGGCTAATTGTTCATTGTTCAATGCCATTAGCCATTAGCTAAAAATATGACTCGCCATACCCCCGACCAACTGCAAATTTTTCTAGATATTGCCACCGAGGCGGCGCTAGCTGCTGGTGCCATCTTGCAAAGCTACTGGGGCAAATTAGAAGCCGTTGAAGAAAAAGGACGCCCAGGCGACCTCGTAACCGAAGCAGATAAAGCCGCCGAAGCCACAATTCTTTCAGTCATCAATCGCCATTTTCCCCACCATCAAATCCTGGCAGAAGAATCCGGGCAACTGGGAGATACTAATAGCGAATACCTCTGGGCAATCGATCCCCTGGATGGCACCACGAATTATGCTCATCAGTATCCCTTTTTCTCCGCCTCAATCGGGTTACTGATTGACGGAGTTCCCCAAGTCGGTGTCGTTTACGATCCATTTCATCATGAGTTGTTTCGCGCTGCCAAAGGCTTAGGAGCCACTTGCAACCGGCGGAGTATCCGGGTTTCCAAAACAGCCGAGTTGAGCAAAAGCTTGCTCGTCACCGGCTTTGCTTACGATCGACGCGAAACAGCGGACAATAACTACGCTGAATTTTGTCACCTTACCCATCTCACCCAGGGCGTCAGGCGCAGCGGTTCCGCATCCATCGATCTCGTTCATGTTGCCTGCGGACGCCTGGATGGCTACTGGGAACGGGGTTTACAACCTTGGGATCTGGCAGCCGGAGTGGTAATCGTAGAGGAAGCCGGGGGCAAAGTCAGCGCCTACGATGGGAGTCCTTTAGCGATTCATTCCGGTCGGATTTTGGCGACAAATGGTTATCTGCACTCACAACTCAGTCAAGAACTTTTGCAAATTACACCTCTAAGTAGATGGCAAAGTGCTGAAAATTAGGCTTCTCTGTAAGCAAGGTCACACATAGCTTTCGCAAGGGAAGTATATTAGAAACAATACTCGGCTCTGATGGTGGGACAGCGGGCTATGTCATTTCGGATCGACCGTGGACTGTTCAAGTTTGATTTCACAGACCACCACGCAATTTTAGGGGTGCCAGTAGATGCAGGAGTCAATGACATCCGCAAACGGTATCTCAAAATCGCCCGGAGATTGCATCCGGATAGTTGCAAGGCTGAAAACGAAGCAGAAAAACAGCGTGCCAGCCAGATGTTGTCAAAATTGGTAAATCCTGCCTACGAACAACTATCTCAGGATCGCACGCGGGCAGAATACGTCGTTATGATCGGGCGCATGGGTAAGCGCTTGGCTGGGGAAGCGGCGAACGTTCAACCCCAAGGTGAAACCGCGAAACAATTAGCTCAGGCTGGCGGCGATTTAGAGCATTCCTATAAAACGGCACTGCAAAAGCTAGCACAAACGCAGTATGAATCTTTGAGCCAAGTCCTGGAAGTGACGGCTCAAATCAGCGAACTGAATATGGTTTACCTGCGGCGGAAGGGGAGTTCTGGGGTAGCAACCTCAATGATGTCAGATAAACGTCCTGTCACGGGGGCTGCTGGCCCCAATGCATCATCGCCGCCACCACCGCCGCCACCATCGTCACCGGCTCAGACATCAGTCGCGGAGCCATATTTCCGTCGCGCTGATGAGTTGATAACGAAGAACCAGTTTGCTAAGGCGGAGATAGAGTTGCGGGAAGCCCTGAAAATGGAGCCGAACAATAGCCATTGCCATAGCTTATTGGGGATGGTTTATTTGAAGCAAACTCCGCCTAAGGTGACAATGGCGAAGGTACACATAACCCAAGCTTTGAAATTAAACCCTCAAGACCCGATCGGGCTAGAGGGCAAACAGGCACTTGACAAGCTGGCACAAAAAGTTGCGGGTGGCAAGACAACGACGCCGCCTAAGTCAGGGCAGGGCAAGCCAGGGCAGGGCAAGCCGGAGGATAAGTCTGGAGGCGGTTTATTTGGTATGTTTGGTAAGAAGAAATAAGAAAGCGATTTCTTCGGTTAGCAACTGGGCTATTAGATGTTTGGCAGTTGTCGGTGAGAGCTAGAGTCAATCCGTCAACTCGCTAATCGCGAATACTTCGCTTGCTAATCGCTTGTCAACTAACAAAAAACAACGACTGAATGGTTTATCAACCCCCGGCAGGCGCGAGGGATTTACTGCCTCTCGATGTCGCTCAAAAAAGCTGGATTGAAGATCGGTTGCAGCAGGTGTATCACCGCTGGGGCTATCACCGGATTATCACCTCCACTCTAGAGCGGTTGGATACTTTGATGGCAGGCGGAGCAATCCAGCGCTCGACAGTGATTCAAATACAGGATGCTGAGGAGGGGACGCTGGGACTCCGCCCAGAACTGACGGCTTCGATCGCCCGTGCATCTGTGACGCGCATGGCTGGTGTTACTTATCCGCAACGCCTCTACTACAACGCAAATGTATTCCGCCGTTCGCAGGGAAGCAATTACGGGCGTCAGCAGGAATTTTACCAGGCAGGGGTAGAGCTGTTGGGTGCGGGTGGTGTCTTGGCAGATGCAGAGGTGCTGTTGCTGCTGGGAGACTGCCTGAAGTGTCTGGGGTTAAGCCAGTGGCAGGTAATTTTGGGAGAAGCGGGGTTAACGCGATCGCTTTTTTCCCCGTTTCCAGTTCATCTGCAAGAAAAAGTGCGACGCGCGATCGCGCATCTCGATCGTATCACTTTGGAAACTCTGCCCCTTTCGCCCGAATTGCGAGAACGGGCTTTATTTCTATTTGAGCTGCGGGGACACCCTGCTGATGTGCTGCAACGAGTTTCTACTCTAGATTTAGCAGAATCTGAGCGCAAAACAGTCAGTAATCTGAAATCGCTCATCGATCTTCTAAACGAAGGCTTCTCCCATCAGCAAACCTTCCCCGTGACTCTGGATCTTAGCTTGATCCAAACCTTTAACTATTACACCGGCATTGTGTTTGAAGTCGTTAGCGATACAGACACCCAAGCACGGGTTTTAGCTCAGGGGGGACGCTATGACCAATTGCTGGGACTCTATCATCCCCAAGGGCAAACTTACCCCAGTATTGGCTTTGCTCTTAACATTGAAGACTTATACCAAGTCTTGCTCTCGAAGGCTGGGATGCCCCGCGAAACGCCTGCTAGTGATTGGTTAGTCGTTCCTTCATCCCCCCAAGCCTATATGGCAGCTTTTGCCTACGCCCAAACCCTGCGAGATTCTATTCATCTGGTGCGGGTGGAGATGGATTTAGGGGAGCGATCGCCTGAAGATGTGCGAGAATATGCCCGTAGCCGTCACATCCGTCGCCTTGCCTGGGTGGAAGCTGAGGGTGCTACTAAAATTGAGATGCTGAGTTAGATTTTTTTAACGCAAAGGTACGCAAAGGGAAGCGCAGAGGTACGCAAAGGAGAGGTGCTTTTTTGGGCAAAATTTTACCTTAAGTTTGCGTACTTTTACATTTAAAATGTCTCGTTTCAGCTATCAGTCGGAAGACTTTGGTAGTCTAGAGAAGCAGATGTCTGCCAATCCCAAGAGAGAGAACACTGTGCCGCATACGATTGTTACCAATACCTGCGAAGGCGTCGCTGATTGTGTCGATGCTTGTCCTGTTGCCTGTATTCACGAAGGTCCCGGTAAGAATGTTAAGGGGACTGGCTGGTACTGGATTGATTTTGCCACTTGTATTGACTGTGGCATCTGCCTACAAGTCTGCCCTGTGGAAGGGGCAATTGTCCCCGAAGAACGCCCGGATTTGCAAAAGACACCCTAATTGTTGATTATTCATGGTTCATGGTTGATGCAGGAATTGCCATAAATCATGAGCCATAACTAATAACTAATAACGAATGACTAATGAACCTTTATTAGAAGTTGAAGATGTTTGGGCTGGATATGTCAAAGATTTGGATATCCTGCAAGGTGTTAATTTCAAGATATATCCCGGTGAATTAGTTGCCGTAATTGGCCCCAATGGTGCCGGGAAATCAACATTGGCAAAGGCTATCTTTGGACTCTTAAGTTCTCATCAAGGCAAAATTACTTTCAAAGGCGAGAATATTGCTGGCTTAAAGTCGGATCAAATTGTTCGGCGGGGGATGTGCTACGTGCCGCAAATCTCTAATGTGTTCCCATCGCTGACGGTGGAAGAGAATCTGGAGATGGGCGCGTTTATTCGCAATGTCCCTTTGCAACCGCTCAAGGATCGTATCTTTGCCACGTTTCCGGTTCTGGCTCAACGGCGGCATCAGCGGGCTGGAACTCTGTCAGGGGGAGAACGGCAGATGCTGGCAATGGGAAAGGCTTTGATGTTGGAACCCACTCTGTTGCTGCTGGATGAACCTTCGGCGGCGCTGTCTCCCCTGTTGGTCAATAACGTTTTTGAGCAGATTCAAGCAATTAATCAAACGGGTACGGCAATTGTGCTGGTGGAGCAAAATGCCCGGAAAGCTTTGGGAATGGCACACCGTGGTTATGTGCTGGATACAGGACGCGATCGCTTCTCAGGTCCCGGCTCCGAACTCTTGAATGACCCCAAGGTGGGAGAACTCTATCTGGGTGCAGGTAAAGCCCACTGACGCATTGAGCGGACGCCTTGACTCTTTGCGATCGCTCTGACGCTGTTAAAAATTAAAGAAATTGGGACTAGACAAATCCGGTTCGCTCCGGTACTATACTTTTATAATGGAAATCTGTGCTGTCAGATAGATTGCTTTAAACAACAATAATACAATTAACTTTATTAAATCTTACACCAACCCCCCTGAAATTGAAAATATTTTTGATTTAATTCGCTATAAAATCTATGGCTTCAATCTCAACGAATTGACAGGAAAGGCAGCAGCTACAAAAGAAAATATTTTCTTCAAAATTACTGTAGAAGCAATGCTATTGTGCAGGAAAACCAAAATAGTCAGACAAGAAGAATGAGAGACTTCAGTGGCATACAATAGTTCCACGTCTCACTCAGGATGATTGGCATCGTGGCAGTTTTAAAACTCCGCCCTCAGCATTTGCAAGCCATCCGCACCCATGCCGAAAGCACCTATCCCGAAGAGTGCTGCGGCTTGCTGCTAGGTAAATTGGCGGAAGATGGCAAAACTGTGGTGGAAGTAATGCCAACCGAGAACAGTTGGGATGCACAAGCAGTAGAAGCGTTCCCAGAGATTGAAGGTTCCGCGAAACTGGGTTCGGATAAGCGAGACAGATACGCGATCGCTCCCGAAGATATGCTTAAAGTACAAAAGCAGGGACGCGAGAGTGCTTCGCCCAGCCAACTTGATATCATTGGAATCTACCACTCCCATCCCGACCATCCAGCAATTCCTTCTGAATTCGATCGAGCGTGTGCGTGGTCAGTATACTCGTATATTATTGTGTCAGTTCAACAAGGCAAAGCTGGCGATCTCCGCAACTGGAGTCTCGACGACGCCCACCAGTTTCAGCCTGAAGAAATGATAATTGTTGAAATAACCTAGATTAAGAACTTAACTTTAAAAACGATTAAGACCCAAAGATCCAAAGACTATTGTATCTTTGATAGGCTGTTAACTCTGTCTGCCCTCACTAAAAGGTCATGCTCAATCCCAATCTGGATCAAATCCAGCTTTCCAAAGAAGAATACGAACGCTACTCTCGCCACCTGATCCTGCCAGAAATAGGACTGGAAGGGCAAAAACGCCTCAAAGCAGCAAGCGTCCTGTGTGTTGGTACAGGTGGACTGGGTTCGCCTCTACTGCTGTATCTCGCCGCTGCTGGTATCGGACGAATTGGTATTGTTGATTTTGATGTCGTCGATAATTCCAACTTGCAACGCCAAGTCATTCACGGCACCTCTTGGGTAGGTAAACCGAAAATTGAGTCGGCAAAAAATAGGATTTTAGAAATAAATCCCTATTGCCAAGTTGACTTGTACGAAACACGCCTAAGTGCCGAAAATGCCTTACAAATTCTCGAACCCTACGACATCGTAGTAGATGGCACCGATAACTTCCCTACGCGCTATCTAGTTAACGATGCTTGCGTGTTGTTAAATAAGCCTAACGTCTACGGTTCCATTTATCGGTTTGAAGGGCAAGCGACGGTATTTAACTACCAAAATGGCCCAAATTACCGCGACCTTTATCCGGAACCCCCACCACCCGGAATGGTTCCTTCCTGTGCTGAAGGCGGCGTTTTGGGAATTTTGCCAGGAATTATTGGCGTTATCCAAGCAACAGAAACGGTCAAAATTATTATCGGTCAAGGTCAAACTCTCAGCGGGCGGTTGTTGCTGTATGATGCCTTGCAAATGAAGTTCCGGGAACTGAAACTGCGTCCGAACCCAGAAAGACCAGTCATTGAAAAGTTAATTGATTATGAAGAATTCTGCGGTATCCCACAAGCAAAAGCAGAAGAGGCGAAACAGCAGATGGAAATGTCAGAAATGACGGTTCGGGAATTGAAGGAATTGCTAGATAGCGGTGCAGATGATTTTGTACTGCTTGATGTTCGCAATCCTAACGAGTACGAAATTGCTAGAATTCCGGGTGCCGTTTTGGTGCCGTTACCAGATATTGAAAACGGTGCGGGTGTTGCCCAAGTGAAAGAATTGCTCAACGGTCATCGCTTGATTGCCCACTGCAAGCTGGGTGGACGTTCTGCGAAGGCGCTGGGGATTCTGAAAGAAGCTGGAATTGAAGGCACCAACGTCAAAGGCGGAATTACCGCTTGGAGTCGAGAAATTGACCCTTCGGTGCCTGAATACTAAAAAGGTTGCAGCTTTGAATTTAGTAACCTTCGATAGAGGCGTTCTGTGGGAACGTCTCTATTTGTCTAGATTTCAACTTGCTAACTTCTTGGTTGCGGATGTGGGGTTCGATAATTTTAGCTTTTGGAAAAGCGATCGCGTCCCCAATCGCATTTTTAGTCGCAGCCGATAGCATTGCACTGAGTACAAAGGTGCAAACTGCTACCAATGTCCAAGTAGGATAGCTTGTGACCTACTTATGTAGAACTATCATGCAAAACAAAAGTAGCGAACGTGCCTTGTCTCGTTCCCGACGATTATCCACTACTGGGCTAGCCCTTACCGCAGGATTATTTGCGATCGCTGTTGAGACCGTTCCTGCCACCGCCACCCATTTCAGCCCCTTTCAATACTGCGCTGCTGAGTTAAGGGCGGTTGGTATCTCCACAGAACTCGCTGCCTCTACCTGTTCGGATGCCCTCAAACCCACAGATTTATCAGCTTGCGTGTTTAATATTAACCGAGAAACTCAGATTGCCTCACGAGACGCTCTGGCTGCCTGTCTCCGGGTGCGACGTCCCATCGAGTTAGGCAGGTGCGTGATTAATATTTCCCAAGATGCCAAAAACCCGCCGCTGCTGGAGGTACTCGAATCCTGTCGTCGTAGCCTTTTACCAGTCCGCTTTGCTGAATGCGTTGTCGGCTTGAATCGCCAGTTGGAGATTTCTGCCGCCAAAGCGCTGGATACCTGCATTTCGGCAGATGATTTGCCCCGCAACTTATCCCCCACCTTTGCGCCACCGCCACCCCCGAAGCCGACGCCTGACTTTACGCCGCCACTGACACCTCTCCCTCAGTTGGCACCTTTGCCAAATTTGGAAGCAGAACCCAAAGAAATTAAAAATTAAAAATTAAAAATTAAAAATTAAGAGTCTTTTTTTAATTTTTAATTTTGCATTTTTAATTCTTCCAAGTCAGCCGGTGTGTTGCAATTAAATAAGAGCGATCGCTCGGTTAGGGGCAGTTCTTGTACGGGATGTTGAGACAACCATTGCTGAAAGGATCTGCCCCCTTTATTAATAAATTCAGTCAAGCTAGGCAAACAGCGGCGGCGATAAAAACCGCATAGCGGTTCCCAGCCTTTGGGGTGTCGGGGGAGAAAGGCAATACAATCTTCTGGCACCTCTGGTAAATGCTGTACCCAATTGAGCAAAATTTCCTCTTTCAAATTGGGCAAATCGCAGGCAAGTAACAACACCCATTCTGTTTGTACTGGCGCGAGTCCTTGGGCAAAGCCAATGAGTGGCCCGTGGGAAGGATGAGGAATGAAGGATGCAGGCACTTCCCTTTCCCCAAGGTTAGGATGAATTAATTCTTCATTCATCTTTTCGGGTTCATGCTTTTGAAAAGGAACTTCTCGAACCAGAGAGCAACGGCTAGGTAGAATATCTTGGTATCGTTCGCTCCACGGCGTTACCACATACACTTTTGAAGCACAGGCTTGGGCAACTTCACAAACCTGCCGAATCAGGGGAACGCCGTTAACAGAAATTAAGGCTTTATCGCGTCCCATGCGAGAACTTTGTCCACCTGCCAAAACAATTGCTGTCACCGATACAGCCGAGGATGCATTCATTTGAAAGCAAATTACTGGGTGGTTAAAATGACCGTCCGGCTTGGATTGTCCCATTTAACGGATACTCTAAATGGCTGTAAATCCACCGCTTTGATATATTCGAGATTACGGTGAGTAAGGGTGCGGAAGTCAGCGACTTTACTTGGATCGATTCCTAACGACTTTAGGAAAACAATAGGAATAGAAGCATTCCCATTGACCAAAATTCCCTGATTTTTATATATCTGGTCGTTGATTTTCACACTGATAACTGGGTAGCTAGGAGGAGGGGGAGGCGTTAAGCCCTGCCTCTGAGCTTCCTTGCGACTCCAAGCTTCTAGACCGTCAGCCAATCCACGGGCAAAGTCTTGACGCTTAGTTTGAAGTAAAGAGCGATCGCCTGGATTCGTGACAAACCCCAACTCCATCAGCATCGAGGGAATATCCACTTGACGGCAGAAACCCAAACTACCGACACCCGTAGCGGTATCCGATTTAACTCCACGAGACGGCAATCCTGAAACCGCTTTAAGTAAGGATTGCAGCACCAACTGGGCATCGGCTTCGCGTTGCTCGTTGCCGTCAGTATAGAAGGCGCTGGCACCCCGGATACTGGTGTTTCCGACAGAATCGGCATGGATTTCTAAAGCGACATCGCCACGGCGGGAGTAGGCGTTGATCCAAGCAATCGTTTCCTTCAAACTCAGCGTATCGGGAACAGAGGAAACCTCTAAACCGCGCGATCGCATTTCCTGCACCGCCGCATCGCGGGTAAGCCTCATTTCTCTGTCTTCTGTAGTACCTCCAGCTTGTGCGCCCGGATCGCCAGCACCATGTCCAGCGGAAAGAAAAATCCGTACCATTTTACAATCTCCCCAGAATTCTAATCGCCTTGAATGTTGTAGTGATTCATTCCGATCCATCCCCACAAAGATAGAATCCGGAGGCTCAACCGATACTTTCTTGCCCACACATCCAGGCTATGATACGCCGTATTGTAACTTAGCCCTGAGAGAGTCGATGGAGCGGGTGATTTCAGCACTGGGATTGGCTGTTTTTGTGGGATTATCTTATGCCTTCTCAGTGAACCGGCGTGCTGTGCGTTGGCGTCCGGTATTCTGGGGGCTAGGGTTAGAGTTTATTTTTGCACTGCTGATTCTGAAAACTCCCGGCGGTTTAGCTGTATTTAAGTTTCTCGGCGATGTCGTTAGCCGCTTTTTAGAATTCTCTGATGTTGGTGCCAAATTTGTCTTTGGAGATAAATTTGTCGATCATTTCTTTGCTTTTAAAGTGCTGCCCACGATTATCTTTTTTTCTTCGTTCATCACGGTGCTATACCACTACGGCATTGTACAGCGAGTGGTGAATGTGATGGCGTGGGTAATGATGAAGACGATGGGAACATCGGGGGCTGAGTCTTTATCGTGTGCTGCCAACATCTTTTTAGGACCAACTGAGGCACCGCTGCTGGTTAAGCCTTATGTGGCGACGATGACGCAATCAGAACTTCATGCGGTGATGACGGGGGGCTTTGCCACAATTGCCGGTGGCGTATTAGGGGCATATCTCTCCTTTGGGATTCCACCAGCACACCTGATTGCCGCTTTCTTCATGACTGCCCCGACTTCCCTGGTTGCCTCAAAATTGCTTTATCCGGAAACGGAAGTTCCCAAGACGGTTGGCAAGGCACAGATAGATGTGGAGAGTACCTTTGTGAATGCGATTGATGCAGCGGCTGGGGGAGCGATTGAAGGGACGAAACTGGCAGTTAATGTAGCGGCGATGATTATTGCCTTTTTGGGGTTATTGGCTTTTGTCAATGCCCTCCTGGGATGGTTGGGGGGACTTTTCGGCGTGCCTTTGTTGTCGTTGGAGTGGATGTTATCTTTTTTAATGGCCCCCGTTGCGTGGCTGCTCGGAGTGCCTTGGGCTGACTGCGCCCAGGTGGGGGTGTTGTTAGGCAAAAAGACGATTTTGAATGATTTTATCGCCTATGTGGATCTGAAGACGCTGATTGAGCAGAAGGCGATATCCGAACGGGCTGTAATTATCGCCACCTACGCTTTGTGCAACTTTGCCAATATTGGCTCGATTGGCATCACAATTGGTGGGATTGGCGGGATGGCACCGAACCGTCAGAAAGATTTAGCGAGAATGGGTGTCAGGGCGATGATAGGCGGTTTGTTTGCGGGTTTTATGACAGCTGCGATCGCGGGAATGTTGTTATAAGCAAGGCACTGTTGTTAATCCGCCAGGGCTAAAGGTTCGGGTAGTCGAAGCTAAGGATGTCATCGGCGGTGACGGTAGCGATCGCTTATACCATTACTTTGCTTACCACCGGATGTTGTTGTAAGTTAAAGGCGAAGCGATCGCAGGTGTCAATATGGAAAAATACATCCCCCTCATAGCACGAGCTTTCTTAGCCGCCATTTTTTTGAAGTCCGGCTTTGATAAAATTCCCGGCTTCAGTGGCACGCAACAGTTTATGGCAAGCAAGGGCATCCCGGAAGCGCTGACGGGGCTGTTGCTAGTCGCGGCAATTATTATTGAACTGGCTGGCGGATTATCCGTATTGCTAGGTTACAAAGCCCGTTGGGGAGCGATCGCGTTAATTATCTTCATGATTCCGACTACGCTAATTTTTCACAGCAATTTTGATGATTCCATGCAGGTGATTGCGTTCATGAAGAACTTAGCCATTATCGGGGGATTGCTCATGGTGTACTATGTTGGCTCTGGGCCAGTGAGTTTGGACGAGCAGATGGCATCTAGGCGTTCTGATTAACTAACGAGCTTAGTTGATGAAAGATGCGATCGCGTTTCCCCTCACTAGCAAGCGTGCGAGCAGCACTAAGAGTGCATACGAAATGCGCGATCGCTTATACAGGAATCCCAGCCCTAAAAGCTGGTGAGATAGTAATATTATCCAAAAATTCCTAATGTTATCCATTGCGCTCTAGCTCTGAGTTGCAACGGTGCATTCATCTGTAACCGATCCAAAGTAGCACGACCAATAGATGTTGTGCTTTCTAGTAGGAAAGGTGCTTCTCCTTGCACTGCAAAGTATTCGTACCAACTATCGGTTCGAGGGTTAAACAAACGTACCTGTTGTTGGTTAACTGGGTCAAACCCATCTACATAATCTAACTTGCGGAGATTACAAACACGGCAGGCAAGCGCCCAGTTTGGGGATTCATCCAAGCCACCTTTGGAGATAGGAATAATGTGATCCACCTCAAAAGCAACGTTGAAGATAACTTCTGGTGCATGACAGTATTCACACTGATGTTTGGCCCGTTGTGCTACGAGGAGATAGTTAGGATTCACAGCGTCTCAAAGAAATATACAAGGCTACTGTTTTTCACTTTGAGTTCCCTTGAGAATTTCTTTAGCTCTTTCTATCGCAGCGTTCCATTCAGCCTCAACTAATCTCTCCAATTCTTGCTTTTCGGCGGGAGCAAATGCCTCCCCGACAACGCTAGTTTGGTGAAATCGATCCATCAGTTCCCCAAGCCGTAATTGCTGGTCTGCGGTAAAGAAATTATCGGGACGAAAACGCTGCACGATGATTACTGTGTTACCACTCTCTCTAAACCCTTGTGTTGCTAGTTCCTTCTCAAGCATATCCAGTGCCTGACCGGGTGTTGCACCAGTAGCCTGTTGTACTCCACAGATTGCCCGATAAATTGTTTGCTCGGCGCTGGCTTCTGAAACAATCTCGATGGTTGTCATAGCTTATCTTTCACTAGCTCACCATTCTCTGATTTTAATTCCACTCCCGTTCGATCGTTTGCAAATTATTAAATTACCTAAATGGTATGGCGAAGTTAAAGGCTACAAAGCTTGATGGCGTAGATATTGGCACAAATTCATCCTAACGGATATTTCTACTCACATTCAGTGAGTTTGGATGGTAGCCAGTGCGCTCGCGTTTCCCCTCACTAGCAAGCGTGCGAACAGCACTAAGAGTGCATACGAAATGCGCGATCGCTTTCTGGATTTAGCCTTGTATCTCTTCGCCCATCTGCTGCTCTAATCGCTCTAGCAATGTATTGACATCTGCGGCGACTTGCTCAAAGCAAGCGGGAGGTGGAGGTTCGGGTTGAAACTGAATCAGCTTTATCTGTCCCTCACCAATTCCAATGACGAGAACCTCCACTTCAGGGTTATGAGCATCCACAACTCCTAACATTTCCTGAAGCTGATTTTCGACTTTACTATTGAGTGTTTCTATTGCCTCTTTTGGACAATAGACGAAATGCGGCTTCGGTTTCACATCGATCCCCAAACTCCCCTGAGTATCTCCATTTTCTAACCACAATCCCCAAGATAATGCTGCCAATTCTTGCTGATTGGCTTTGACAAATTGAGCGAGCTGGTTTCGCCAGTTCTTTTCTCCGGAATCAGAAGGAGTTTTACCAAATTGAATCATTGCTTATCTTCTTGGGTGGTTACAGATGCATTTGGCGCTGCGAATCAGAGAAAAACTCCTAGCGCGATCGCTTATCAAGTCTGGATTCTCAGAAGCGATCGCTGTCCTCAGATGCGCCTTAGCAGAGAAATTAGCTCTCAGGAGATTTTAAAGCTTGATCTAGCACGCTACGAGCTTGCTCTGCTTTCGATCGAGCCTCGTGATAGCGCAGATTCACTTGTGCAAAGGTTTTGAGAACTTTAAAACCGTCTTTGAGTTGAGCGATTTCCTCTTCACTCACCGACTTTTCTGAAAACAGAATATCTACTTGAGCGCGAACCTTGAGCGCCTCGGCGCGTGACTCCTGTACCTTCAGCTTTAGTGTGGCAAGGTTGCTCAGAACTTGTACAGCTTGGGTTACGGCGTCTTCATCGCTAGTCCCATCCGCTTCCAGCTCTTTGACTTCAATCAGTTGTTGCGGACTAAATCCATCTTCAAGCTCTGTGGGTAGCTTGTCTGCATCCATGAGTTCCATGAGCTGCTCCATCGCTTTCTCACGGGCTTTTTTTGAATCTTTGCCTGGAACAGTCAAGATGACTTCTGGGCTTTGTGCGAGAGTGTACTGAACCATATCTAATGCAGGAAGAATGCAGAGAGAACTTGTCTAGCCGTAATGGTCTGGTTAGTTGAACCAAGCCGACAGGATTATTTTAAGGCAAACGAAAGCTGTTCCTGTGGGAGATGTGCTGACTGGGGAAAAAATGCGAACTGACTTTTTGGAGCGCTTCGCGAACTGACAAGTCAGCGCTTCGCTATCGCGCCTTTGGCAGATCTGCCAAGATCAGCGTTAGCGAATCTAGAGACGTTGCATAGTTTCTACACAAAATTCTCGCTCATAAAAACTGATTTTCAACCCACTTCCTTTGCGTAGCCACAACTTCCTCTTCGCTAGAGAGATATGCTTTCAGGGCTGTTTCATTCTCTCAAACCTATAATCTGCCAGGGGTTGAAACCCCTGTCTCATAGCTAAAGTCGTCTAAAGACGACTGTACATTAGTATTTGAGTCGTCTTTAGACGACTTGGGCTTTTAGGCAGTGGACTTAAGTCCACGGGCGGGTTTCAGGAGAATGAAATAGCCCTGGATATGCTTTAGGTCTGCCAAGCTTTGAGAACCTTATCCCAAACAGTAGTAAGTGATTGTTTCAATTGGTGCTGACGATACCATCTCTGAAAGGCTTTTTCGTAATCTTCGCCTCCAGATTGAAAGGTATTCCAAGCATTAAGCCCCAGCCCTAATCCCCAGAATAAGGCAATATATAAAGACCAAGAAAGCTCACCGACATTTACTATATTCAGCAGCATCAAAAACGAATTGACGATCGTATATTTGCCCGCTTGTTTCTGTAATTTGCTGCGCCGGTAGAGATTAAAATCCTGTCGCTTTTGGATTTCTCCCTGTTTGGCTAGCCACTGCTGTTCTGCCACCTGAAGGCACTCTGGGGAGATTTCTAATTCAGATGCGATTTCTAGTAGCTGTTCGCGGGTAAATTCTGTGTCGTCAGTTTGACGGGCGATCGCTATCTGGAGAATTTGCTGGATCTCTTCTTGATTATAGGAGCGGGTGATTTGAGTTTCGGAGACGGGCATAGGGAGGCACCTGCGGTCATCGAGGTTGGGAGAGCTTTTCTGCCCCAAGGACGTGATGCAGAAGTCAGCCTTTCAAGAGCAGTACTGATTCTATTATGCCGAGGCAATAGTCAGAATGCCTCACACCAGGCTATTCCAAAACCGAACCTTAATGGACGGATAGTACGGTAGCTGAAAGATTAAAATGCTCGTTACATTTCATTACGATAAAGAGGTGCAAGAAAGAGAGGTTCAATTTAAGCCTCTCAGATGTTAAATCAGAGGTGGCGTAATGAACGGCACGATTCGCGTCGGCAATTTATTCGGAATTCCCTTCAACGTACATCCGTCCTGGTTCTTTGTCCTGGCTTGGGTGACGGTGAGCTATGGCAGTGGACTAGCGGCTCAATTTCCCGGACTAGGCGGGGGATTACCCTGGCTACTGGGATTAATTGCGGCGCTGCTGTTGTTTGCATCCGTCTTGGCGCACGAACTCGGACACAGTTTTGTCGCTATCAAACAGGGAATTGAAGTTAAATCTATCAACTTGTTTCTGTTTGGTGGTCTAGCCAGCCTAGAAAAAGAATCAAAAACCCCCGCAGGAGCATTCTGGCTGGCGATCGCCGGACCTTTAGTCAGTTTGGCGCTGTTTGGTCTAATTAGCGCGATTGGCTTTACCACGGGCATTTCCGGGCCGTTTGCAGCGATTCTCGGAGTGCTGGCTTACGTCAACTTAGTGCTGGCGCTATTTAACCTGATTCCTGGCTTGCCCCTGGATGGTGGTAATATCCTCAAAGCGTTGGTTTGGAAGATCACCGGCAATCCTTATAAAGGTGTTGTGTTTGCGGGTCGCGCCGGTCAAATCATTGGTTGGATAGCGATCGCTTCTGGTCTGATTCCTCTACTATTTGGCGGCGGTCTTAACTTCTGGAACTTGTTAATCGGTTGGTTCTTGCTGCAAAACGCTGGTCGAGCCACCCAGGCTGCTAGAGTGCAAGAACAACTAGCCGCTTTGACCGCAGAAGATGCAGTCATGACCGATAGCCCAATTGTTTCTGAGTCGCTTTCCCTGAGAGAGTTTGTTAACGAGTACATCATTGGCAAAAGCGAAGCGTCGCGGTTCTTAGTCACCAATGAAGAGGGACAATTAGTGGGCGCGATCGCAGTTGACGATCTCAAAGCCGTTCCGACCTCTCAGTGGACTGAAATATCGGTCGCACAGCTAACCAAACCCGTCGAATTCTCCACAACCGTCAAATCCGATCAATCCTTACTAGAAGTGGTGACACTGCTAGAACAAGAAAAGCTTACTCAGCTTACCGTCATTCGTGAAAACGGCGTGCTAGTCGGACTTCTGGAAAAAGCTTCGATTCTCAACTTACTCCAGAGAAAAGCGCAAGCAAATCCTGCTTAATCAATTTCGGATTTTGAATTCAGCTAACTAACATAACAAGTGTGCTTAGAAGTAGGGGCGGGTTGATAACCTGCCCCTACTTCTATACAAACTAAGGCTGCTGACCTTAGCTTAATTACGAGTAAAAAGAAAACGTTCCAGACGCGATATATCGCGTCTGGAATACAGTCGGGGAGAGGTCAGTTCCCTCACGAATTAACCAACCGTATCTTTTGATTGTCAGACTGAGTGTATTTACAACAACCAACTTTTTGCGGCAAAATCAGCAGGCTCATCGGTTTGAGGTTGAGGCTGAGGTTGAGGGAAGTTGTTAGATGTCCGCTCAGATGTTTTGTGCTTCGGTGCTTGAGATTCCTGCTCTTTGTGTAGAGCATTGGCTTCTTCAATCAGCTTAGAGTTCGCTTCTGCAAGTTGCATGGCTGCTTTTTTGGTTTGCTCCAGCTCTGTCTTCATCTGTTTGGCTTGATCTTGAGCTTTTTGGTGCTTATTTAGCAGTTTTTTTTGTTCATCCAAATCTGCCTGCAAATTGGCAATTTGCTGGTGTAGAGAGGCTTCCACTTTGCGTGTTTCCTTCAAAACACCTTTCAACTCGGTAACAAGTGATTTTTGCTCATCCAAATTGGATTGCAAATCGGTGATTTGCTGCTGTAGAGATTCCTCCCTTTGGCGTGCTTGCTCCAAAGTTGTTTTTAACTCTGTCACAGTTGCTTCTAAGTCAGTCTTCGTTGAATTTGAGTGTTTCGCAGGAGTTTTATCGGGCGTATCTGTTGATGATTCATCTACGAGTTCCGCCTCCACTTCTATAATTTCCTCAACGGTCGCCTCTAGAACAGGTTCAGCTTCTGAATCTGGCGATTTTTGTGCTTCTTCGTGTAGTAAGTCTGAAAGACGTTTTTTAGCCATTATTTTTAGTTCCTCCAATCACGCTGTATTTCATTAGCCACGCGGCGGTAGTCTGCTTCCGCCTCCCGTGCCTTTTTCCCCGTCCATTGATGAATCGGCACCCCCTCAAGAGCCGCTCGTTCGTGGGCTTTGTAGGCACGGACAAAGCTATGGCAAGCCGGAATTCCTAGCTCTTGAAGTGTGTTTTGAGCCTCCAGTGCTTCCCCCAAACTTCGCGCATCCACCTTCGTCAGAAGTACCCGATGGGCGATTCCAACTGGCATGACGGCTTCCCTTACTGTCTCAATGAGTACAGCCAGATCCATCGGCGCACAGGGCGTGGGTAAAACCAGATAATCAGCGATCGCTACTACCGCCGCTAATGCTTCCGATCGCAATGCTGGAGGCGTATCCACCACTACTAAATCGTAGCCTTCTATCTTACGTAAACGACCTAAAAGTTTTGGATCTGTCTCTTGAACGAGATCGAAGCCCATTCCTTTCTCGCTACGCTCAACCCACCAAGTTGCCGAACCCTGAATATCTGCATCGACCAGAAGAACCCGTTTTTCTTCGGAGAAGGTTGCAGCCAGATTGACTGCTGTAGTGGTTTTACCGACTCCTCCCTTACCGTTGAGAATAGCAATTATTCTTGGCACTGCTCGCTTGTGATGCTGACTCCACCGAATATACCGCTTAATGGGATCGAGAGGAGTTTTTTGTGCGTTAGCATAGGGCTTGACTGGCGCTACCTTTGTCAACCGCTTGGCGTGCGAAGCGAACGATCGCCCTCTGAGGACATGGCGTTGAACTGAGCCAACACTCCGCCCTCTAAACTCGCCACAATAGAATCGAATAGCTCTGAACCCGAAACGCCTCAATGGAACTCACTAACAGCCTACCTAAAGGGCCAAACACTCCGCGATCGCTGCGGTTAATGAAATTTATTTTTCAGCCCATAAAGTACCTGGATGATTATGCCAAAGCCTATGGTGACACCTTCACCATCCAGGGAAGCAAAGGTACTCCCATTGTGTATTTCAGCCAACCACAAGCACTGCAAACGATTTTCACTGCCGATTCTACTCACTTAGACGCCGGGAGGGGGAACAGCGGTTTAGAGTTTTTATTGGGAGAAAATTCTCTGCTACTACTGGATGGCGATCGCCATCAGCGCCAACGACAACTTTTAACCCCTCCCTTTCACGGGGATCGAATGCGGGCTTACGGTCAGATTATCTCTGAAATCGCCGAGCAGGTGATGAATCAGTGGACGATGGGCAAATCCTTCAACGTCCGTGCGTCGATGCAAGAAATCACCCTGCGCGTCATCTTACGGGTGGTGTTTGGACTGGATGAGGGACTGCGTTTGGAAAAACTACGCCGCTTAGTCGGTTCAACGCTGGACTTGATGAGTTCCCGCTTCAACTCCAGCGCCTTCTTTTTTGAGTTTCTCCAACAAGATTTAGGCGCTTGGAGTCCTTGGGGTCGAATGCTGCGCCAACTCAAACAAATTGACGAACTGATTTATGCTCAGATCGGGGAACGTCGGGCGGAAGCTAACCCGAATCGGCAAGATATCCTCAGCTTAATGATGTCTGCTCGTGATGAAGCGGGTCAACCGATGACGGATGTAGAGTTACGCGATGAGTTAATGACTCTGCTAGTCGCCGGACATGAAACCACGGCTTCTGCGCTGACGTGGGCTTTGTACTGGGTTGACCAATTACCGCAGGTGTGCGACAAACTGCTCCAAGAGTTAGACTCTCTTGATGCCGATCCAGATCCGAGTGTCATTGCCAAACTACCCTATCTAACGGCGGTTTGCTCTGAAACGCTTCGCATTTACCCAATTGCTGCCAATACCTTTATTCGGGTTGTGCGATCGCCAATCGAGATAACAGGCTACAAATTAGAGCCAGGAACAGTAATCGTCCCCAGTATCTATTTAGCCCACCATCGGCAGGAAACTTTCCCACAGCCGAAGCAATTCAAGCCAGAGCGCTTTTTGGAACGGCAATTTTCTCCTTATGAATATTTGCCCTTTGGTGGCGGGAATCGTCGCTGTATTGGGATGGCATTTGCGATGTATGAAATGAAATTGGTGCTGGCAACAATTCTGTCGCGTTTTCAAGTGTCGCTAGTTAATAAGCGTCCGGTTATTCCGGTGCGTCGGGGTTTGACTTTAGCAGCACCGGAAGGCATGAAGATGGTTGCAACTCCTCGCCTTAAGCGTGCGAATACAACCGTTGGCTCTCATTTGAGTTAAGGCAATATCTGAACCTATGTTCATAGGTTAAAAAAGTATGTACTAAAATGCAGAATGCTATCTATGTGCTACGTTCTGCCAAATAGTGAGTATAAACTGATGGCACACAGCCACGAACACGGACATCACGGGCACGAGCATGGTGTCGCCAATTACAATCGAGCCTTTGCGATTGGCATAATTCTGAATCTGGGTTTCGTAATTGTTGAGGCAGTTTATGGGGTTCTTGCTCATTCTCTGGCGCTTCTTGCCGATTCGAGTCACAACTTAAGCGATGTCCTGGGTCTGGTGCTAGCTTGGGGAGCAAGCATTTTGACCCGTCGTCGGGCATCCCAACGCTATACTTACGGGCTGCGTCGTTCCTCTATTTTGATTGCTCTGTTAAACGCGATTATCCTCCTCGTGGCGATGGGCGGCATTACTTGGGAAGCGATTCGACGCTTTAGCGATTCTAGTCCGGTAGCAGGGGAGACAGTTATCGGAGTTGCGGTTGTCGGAATCATTATTAACACCGCAACCGCCCTAATGTTCTTGTCAGGTCGCAAGAAAGACTTAAATATTCGAGGGGCTTTTTTGCACATGGCTGCTGATGCTCTGGTTTCTGTGGGTGTTGTCTTGGCTGGCATCGCCATTATTGCCACTGGTTGGCTTTGGTTCGATCCAGTAGTGAGCTTGATCATTGTTGCAGTCGTCGTTGTCGGTACTTGGCAATTACTGAAAGACTCCATTAACCTGGCGCTTGATGCTGTGCCGGAGGGGATTGAACCGTCCCTGGTGCGAACTTATCTGGCTGAACTTCCCGGTGTAGCCCAAGTCCACGACCTCCACATCTGGGCGATGAGTACGACCCAAACAGCGCTCACAGCTCACCTTGTGATGCCAACAGGGTTCCCTGGCGATGCTTTTTTGACCCAAACTTGCAAGCAGCTCCACGACCATTTCGGCATCGAACACGCTACCCTTCAAGTCGAGACTGGCGACCCCAATCATCCCTGTACGTTAGCCCCAGACCACTAAGTTTGAAGGGCAGCCATAAGTCGTTCACTTTATATTTCTTTAGAGTGATGATGCCTTGACGACTAGCTCTACAATTATGAAAACAATATGAAAAGCTAGTTATCTAAAATAAATGCCCTTTTCTGAGAATTCTGCAAGGAAACCAAGCCTTCCTGAAGTCCATCGCAGCATCTCCGTTCCCAATGTCAAAAGCTTCTGGCGCAGGATGCTTGCCTATTCGGGACCAGGGTATCTGGTTTCAGTGGGATACATGGACCCTGGTAACTGGGCAACAGACATCGCTGGGGGGTCTAGGTTTGGCTATGCATTATTGACAGTCATCCTGCTGTCGAACATGATGGCTATCTTGCTGCAATCGCTGTGTGTGCGTTTGGGCGTTGCAACTGGGCGAGATTTGGCGCAGGCTTGTCGGGACTATTTCAGCCCGCGTGTGAACTTTTGTTTATGGGTACTTTGTGAAATTGCGATCGCTGCTTGTGATTTAGCAGAACTCCTAGGCAGCGCGATCGCTCTGCAGCTCTTATTTGGGATTCCCCTAGTGTGGGGGGTGTGCATCACCGCACTGGACGTACTCGTATTGCTATTCCTGCAAGGTAAAGGTTTTCGCTATGTGGAAGCTTTGGTGATTACCCTAGTAGCAACAGTAGGCGTTTGTTTTGCCGCAGAAATTATTTTCTCCCGACCTGATGCTGGGGGAATTTTACTTGGGTATATGCCCAAAACCGAGATTTTACAAAACCCCGAAATGCTCTACATCGCTATAGGCATTTTAGGTGCAACGGTGATGCCGCATAACTTATATTTACATTCCTCAATTGTGCAAACTCGCGATTGGCAGCCAACGGCTGAAAAAAGGTGGGAAGCGATTAAGTTTGGCACGATTGATTCGACTGTGGCTTTGTCTTTGGCATTGTTTATTAATTCAGCGATTTTAATTGTATCTGCTGCCACGTTTCATTTTTCTGGTAATCAGGATGTGGCAGAAATTCAAGATGCCTATAAATTACTTTCACCCTTGTTAGGAGTGAGTGCTGCTAGTGCCATCTTTGGCATCGCCTTACTTGCTTCAGGACAAAGTTCAACGCTGACTGCCACTTTGGCTGGGCAGATTGTGATGGAAGGTTTTTTGCAGCTGCGTCTTCCTCCATTGTTACGTCGTTTAGCCACTAGGTTAATTGCCATTGTTCCGGCTTTGATTGTAATTATTTTTTTTGGTGAGAAAAGTACAGGCAGTTTACTCATTTTGAGCCAAGTAGTTTTAAGCTTACAGTTATCGTTTGCGGTGATTCCATTGGTGATGTTTACGAGCGATCGCCGCTTAATGGGTGATTTTGTGAATCCTTTTTGGTTGAAGTCTTTAGGTTGGTTAGTTACCACGATCATTGTCGGCTTAAATCTTTGGCTGCTCTTGCAAACTTTTTTAGGCTGGTTGTCTCCCAGTCCGTAATGTGTTTTTCCGGTAATTGATTGGTTCTAATAGAAATTACTATTAGAGAGTCGGGATTCGCTGCCATTTCAACACGATTTCGCTGCTGTGGAGCCAGTAAAACGATGAACTTCATTTACAAAAATGTTGCTATTTTAGCGTTAGCCACTCTACTGGGGGGAACAACTTTTGCTGTCCAAGCTCAACCACCGCAAACACCAGTAATCCGGATGAATGCCGAGGACTTTTTCCATCGGGGAGGAGACAAGGTTGAAAGAGGAGACTACCAGGGAGCGATTGAGGACTTTAACCAAGCCCTAGAGATAAATCCCAAGTTGATGGAAGCCTACTGCAACCGTGGTCTTGCCCGTGTTGGACTCGGAGACTATCAGGCTGCAATAGCAGATTTTAACCAAGCACTGCAAATCGATCCCGATCATGCCGATGCCTATAACAAACGGGGAAATGTTCATGCAGAACTAGGCGATCTCAAAACAGCGATGGCGGATTTTGAGATCGCTGTGCGGCTCGATCCAAATTCTGTCGAGGCTTACTACAACCGGGGGCTAGCCCGCTCTGAGCAAGGAAACTTAAGGGGTGCGATCGCGGATTACAATCGGGGAATTCTGCTCAATCCTACCCTGGCTGAAGCCTATGGCAACCGAGGATTAGTGCATTACCGCTTGGGAAACAAGCCGAAAGCGATCGCAGACTTACAGAAGGCGGCACAACTCTTTTCAGACCAAGGGAATGCGGTTGGCTATCAAGAAACCATGAATTTCATTAGAAGTATTGAGGCGGCAGACCACATCTGACGCGCGATCGCCGATGTCTACCAAGCTTTAAGAGACCGATCGAAAAAAGTATTAATAAATGTCTGGACTGGGTACCTTAAGCACCCAGTCTGTGTCAATAAATGTAACTTAATAGCTGTCTTCGCCTGCAACTTGGTCGCTATCAGCAGGCACGTATAAGTCTTGATCTAGGGATGCATCGCGGATGGCTTGCCACTGACAAAGGAGTTCGGTACCCCTTATATCGCTGGCTATGTATTGCTTAACGGCCTGTTCCAATTCTTGCGGGGTTCTGGGAACGGGAACAGTACAGATAAGTTCTGGCATAAGGAAACCTCAGCTGATAGGACGGGTGCGGGGTAAGACCGTATAAGTCATATTTTAATGACATTTTAAATAAAAAGTAGCTAAAGTTACATTTTTAAAACATGAGTTAGAGTAAAGCCTTAAAAGTCCCTGAGCGCGAACTGACAAGTCAGCGCTTCGCTATCGCGATAGGGAAGCGCTCCAAAAAGTCAGTTCGCGCTCATGCATGGGTTGCAGATGACAACCATAGTCTGTCGTCGTCATAGCGAGTTGCGCTTCTTCGAGTATTAGTTACGTAGAGCGATCGCTACCCTTACGCTCAGCCATCTTCCAGAAACTTTGCTACAAGGAGAAAGCGACTGGTGATAGCTCTAATCGGAGTTTGTAGGGATTTGATGAAAAAGTTGTGGATGGCTACTGTTGCAGGTGCGATCGCATTGCCTAGGCGCGTCCTGGCGCTTCTCACGCTCTTCAGCGTTTTGGGATTTCCGAATGCGGTTTCGGCACAGAATTTTAATCAGATTTATGTTTTTGGGGATAGCCTCTCCGATGTTGGCAATGTGTACAAAGCTACCAACGGGGAATATCCGCCAAACCCACCTTACTTTCGAGGACGCTTTTCCAATGGCCCTATTTGGGCAGATTATCTCGCCTCTAAGCTGAAATTAAAACCGAGTACAGAGACTAACTTCGCCTACGGAGGTGCTACCACAGGCAATTCTAGGCAAATTCCCCCCGGATTGCTGACACAAATCCAGAGCTTTAAAGCAACCCATTCCTCTGCTAACCCGAAGGCTCTGTATATTGTATGGGCTGGTGCTAATGATTACCTCAAAGGTGCTACCGACTCTACCGCGCCAATTAACAATGTAGCGATCGCGGTGAAGTCCTTATCCGCAGCTGGCGCAAAAAATATCGTAGTCGTTAACTTGCCAGATTTAGGAAAGCTTCCCAGCACGCGCACAACTCAACGTTCCGACTCTCTCAACGTTTTAACGAAGAAGCATAACTCTGGATTAGCCGCATCCCTCAAGGGTTTACGTCAGCAACTCACCTCCGATATCAAAATCACCTATCTTGATGTCAATTCTCTCTTTCATCAAGTCACCAACAATCCAAAAAAATTCGGTTTCACGAATGTAACCAACGCCTGCCTCAGCAGAGCCAAAATATGTAACAATCCAAAGGAATATTTATTTTGGGATAGCATTCATCCAACCACTGCCGCCCACAAATTATTTGTAGAATTAGCCTTTCCAGCACTAAAATCTACGCCCGAACCTCGCGCAGTTTCTAGCTCTCAAACCACTGTTGAACCCATCGCCCTAGGCGGGATTATCTTGGGTGCTGTCGGTGGTGGGTTAATCGTGAAGCGCATTCAGGGGATGAAAAACAAATCCTAAGAAGCGATCGCTTTTTCCTGAGTGGCTGGTATGCAAAGGACGCGATCGCGAAGCGCTCCAAAAAGTCAGTTCGCATTTTTCTGTTTTACTAATGGCTAATAATCCGCAATGCAATTAGCCATTAGCAGCTAAATTAATATCACTTCAATCTGAAGACATCTGCGAAAATACCATTCGGCTTCAAAACTCTATTCTCATCAGGTGAATCATAAACCACCAAAAGAGAATTTGGTTGCCCTAAACAGGGAAACAGTGCCAACCCTTCCGCATGGTCTGAACCAAATCTGAAAGGCAGGTCAAACAAAACTTCTAACTCTCCCTCTTTCTGCCAAGATACGCTGTTTTCATCACGCTCTAAGGCATCTTTTAGGCGGAAGACTCTCAGCGAACCTTCTAGATCCATCGTGGGTCCCGCTAGAACAATCAAGTCTTCACCATCCAGACACAGTTCCCGCACACCTAACCCATTCAACTCTACAAAATGTTTTTTGTATTGCTGCCCATCTTTTCCTATTTTCTTCAGCGTTAAAATTCCTGGCGCTGTTTCTGCAACTTCCACCTCTAAAATAATTGCCCAGCCTCTCAGTACAGGGCCTCGCAAGCCGATAAAAACCCGGTCTCCCCGAATGGCTAAACCTTCGATATCAAATCCATTTTCTTTAGAGGGAATAGAATTTGTTAGAAATGGCCCTAAGTGCCGATCTTGTTTGAGTGCTTCTATCAGAACGTTACTATTTTCTATCTTTTGCAGACAGGCTGCTGTCAGTTTTTTATCGGGCTGTTCTGGGTGCGAGGCGGATTTAGATAATTCACCGTCTACTACAGGAATACGGGCGAGTAAATAACGGTTTGCCTCAAACTTTATGGTTGCTAGTTTATCAAGATCCTTCTCAAGGTCTTTGCCCTTCATTTTTTTCCGCTTTGTACTGTGGGAACCGATGAACCAAAGATAATGGTTTGTATAATCCATTCCCTCAATATCGATTTCGCCTTCCGGATCGAATAAATCGATGAAATCTTTAACAAAAAATTGCTGATGTTTGCCGAAAATACATGGCTCGACAGGGGATAAGCGCTCAATCGTTCTTGTTTCATCAGAACCTACCCACAAGCTGCCATCAGGTGTCACAGCAACCGCCGATAAATCTGCACTAAGAGGTTCATCAGCTTTGCCGTTGAAGCGAATTAGTACGCGACTGAGCAAAAAACTTTCGGGCATAACTGCTGCTTTCCTAAAAGGGTTGGGGATCGATAGAAGTCACTGCCAGCATAGCTCACGCATGACTGTTGTTTGCCCTCTACCGGAAGACATAATTTTTGTAAGTATTTAAGGAGGCGATCGCGCACCGAATCATACACAAGTAAGGCGGTCAATACCCATCCTACTATCATGAGAGTCATGATAGTGCGATCGCTTAAAGGCTATTGATCAACTCCGAACTGTCATTCACTGGCTTATTTACCTTTGTGCTGACTGGATAAGCCGCCATTTCTTCTGCTGAATATGGGCGCAACAAAGGCTGCAATAACTCCGGCTTTTGCACCTTTGAATCCAACCACAAATCATAATCTTTTGGATCGAGAATGACTGGCATTCGGTTGTGAATAGGGCGCATTATCTCATTAGGTTCTGTGGTCAAAATCGTGCAAGAATCTATTGCCTCACCATCCTCTCCTTCCCAATGCTCCCACAAACCAGCAAAGGCGAAAGGTTGTCCATCGTTCACGCGACAATAAAATGGCTGCTTTTTCCCGTCCTGCTGCTTCCATTCATAAAAACCATCCGCCACTACTAAGCAACGCCGTTGTTTAAAAGCTGCCCGAAAAGCAGGTTTTTCCGTTACCGTTTCCGCCCGTGCATTAATCAGTTTTGCTCCCATTTTTGGATCTTTTGCCCAACGGGGAATCAGCCCCCAATGCAACATTTTGAACTGTCGTTGAGACTGTTCTGTATTTTGTAAAACTGTCTGTACTGGCTGGGTGGGCGCAATGTTATAACGAGGCATCAGGAGAGGAACATTATTTACCTGGAATGCTTGGGCGATTGTCTCAGCGGACTTACTTTGGGTAAATCTTCCACACATACTTCTATCCCATGCGGTAAATTACGAAGTGGCAAGCCTATTTCAATCGAACGATTACCACTTTAACGGTCGAATGGTACATACATACAATTATAACAAAGACCAATAAAATAGGAAAATTGCAGGACGAATATTTTGCTTTTTCATCTACTTTTTTAGGGGTAAAATAGTTATTTTTAGTAGGAAGTAATTAATAACTCAGATATTTTGCCCCGTTTTTTAGCATTAGAGTTAATCATTCTAGAAGCTGATATTTCGTGAATCTTGAAATCGCCGTAAATGTTTCTGATAAACAGACAGTCAGAATTAGAAAGCATAACTTTAACTCCACGACGCGCAAGTTCTACAAAGACATCCCTGAGTCGAATTTGGTCAGCTTCATTAAAAGAATTACGGCTATAGGCGGTAAAGTTACTGGTAGGGCTTAGAGGATGATAAGGTGGGTCAAAGAAAACAAAATCTTGACAAGTCCAAGCAGATTCCAAGACAGCTTCAAAAGGTCTAACATCAATCTGGGCACTCTGAAGTGCAGCGGAAACTGACCTGAGTAAAGCTGCATTACAAATTTTTGGATTTTTGTATTTACCGATAGGAACATTAAATTCCCCTTTTGAGTTTTCTCGATATAACCCGTTAAAGCAAGTTTTGTTGAGGTAAATAAATCGAGCAGCTCTTTCTAGAGGGGTGCTAATATGCATCAAGCGCATGCAGTAATAATACTCCTTACTGTGATTCATTTGATGCTTGTGCAAGAATGCAATTAGCGGCTCGACTTCATCCCTCACTTCTCGGAAAGCATTTACTAACTCGGCATTAATATCCGTTAAAATAGATGTTTTGGGCAGCAAATGAAAGAAGAGAGCGCCGCCGCCCAAAAATGGCTCATAGTAAGTTGTAAATTCTGGGGGGAAATAGGGAATATATTGCTGAATTAGCCGATTTTTTCCACCAGCCCATTTTAGAAAGGGACGCGCTATTTTTTGTTGTGTCGCCTGAGTTGACATTGCCTTCTAGCTATCTAAAAAATCAAAAGTGTTTGTAACAGTTGTTGTGGAATTGGGGGGATATAATTGAATTTAAAATTTCCAACGGGGTCGGCAAGGGGAAAAAAATGACATCGCGCTTATGGGTCAATGTCGGGGTGGCACAAGTATAGCGGGTGGTAGCCTGCTACCACCGGACGCGTGAACAAACAGTCTGTCAACGAAATCCCGTTTAGGGGCGATACCGAGCTTGTCGAACTCGCAGACAAATGTTACCAGTTAAGATGCAGTAACTTATAGCCGCTTTTTGTGTCGGCTGCTTTAAATAATATGTTTGATGGCTTTTGGGAAAATATCTCTCGCTACCCCCGCTACTTTGTCACCATCATCCTGGGCATATTCTTTTATACCTTTGGGTGGTTGAGACCGCTGCTCAAGAATCGAACCAGCGCGATCGCTTTGATTGGCTTTTTGGTGGCAGCCTTAACTTTTATTACCCTAACCCTACGGGCGATGCTGGGAGTGAGTCCGATTTAGGTAGGATGAGTAAAAGCATTGCTCACACTGTCTTAAAGGCAGCAGATGATTATGGCTACAAGTCGCCGCGTTTCTCGCGTTGCCGCACTGATTAAACGCGAAATCAGCCAAATGCTGCTAACCGAAATCAAAGATGATCGGGTGGGTGCTGGCATGGTCAGCGTCACCGATGTGGATGTGTCAGGCGACCTGCAACACGCTAAAATCTTCGTCAGCATCTATGGCACCGAGGAAGCAAGGGAAGAAACGATGGCTGGGTTAAAAGCAGCAACTGGCTTTGTCCGCAGCGAACTCGGTCAACGGTTGCGGCTGCGTCGGACGCCAGAGTTAATGTTTCAGGAAGATCGTTCTCTGGAAAGGGGGGATCGCATTTTGTCTTTGCTGAATCAGCTCAATCAAGGGCGTCCGGCTGAGAGTGTGGAAGAAGACATCGTTGAGGCAGAAGATTGAAATCTGTGGCAGGGTTGCTGCCTGAGTGGGAATCTCTCTCCCTGGCAGAACAGGTAGCGCAAATGGTCGTGGTACGGGCGTCAGGCTACCTGTTCGACCACCAAATTCAGTATCCAGCTTGGGAACCACCGGCGGCAGTTCTGCAACACTGGTTGCAGGATTTGGGCGTCGGGGGTGTAATTTTGTTGGGAGGCAGTGCTGGAGAATTAGCGCTGCGATCGCAACAACTCCAAGCTTGGGCAAAAATCCCATTGCTGATCGCGGCTGATATTGAAGAAGGCGTCGGGCAACGATTTTCTGGGGCAACTTGGTTTCCGCCACCGATGGCAATCGGGGCAGTGTTCCGGAAAGATGCCTGTAAAGCCTTAGAATACGCCGAACAAATGGGAGGCATCATCGCCTCGGAAGCGCTAGCGATTGGCATCAACTGGGTGCTTGCGCCAGTTGTGGATGTGAATAACAATCCCAGTAATCCAGTGATTAACGTCCGGGCGTTTGGCGAAACCCCAGAGGAAGTGAGTCAACTGGCGTCTGCTTTCATCCGGGGGGCGAAAGCTTATCCGGTGTTAACGACTGCCAAGCATTTTCCCGGACATGGCGATACAGCGGTAGATTCCCATCTAGATTTGCCTGTCTTGCCCCATTCCCCGGCGCGGCTGGCTGAGATTGAGTTGCTGCCCTTTCAAGAAGCGATAAGACCTGCCTCCGGTGTGGACGCCGTGATGAGTGCCCATCTCCTGATCCCGGCTTGGGATGCCGAACGCCCCGCCACGCTTTCCCACCCGATTTTGACTCAACTGTTGCGGCAACAACTGGGATTTGAAGGATTAATTGTTACCGATGCATTGGTGATGGGAGCGATCGCCAACCGCTATGGAGCCAATGAAGCCCCAGTCTTAGCCGTCGAAGCTGGTGCGGATATTTTGCTGATGCCAGTCGATCCTACTGGTGCTATCCAAGCGGTGTGCGATGCGGTGGCACAGGGACGCATTTCAGAGGCGCGAATTCGTGCCTCTGTCGAGCGCATCTGGACAGCCAAGCGCCGAGTCCAACAAGGCACAGCACAGCCGCTTGTAGAGACAAGGGCGATCGCGTCTGGAGTACAAAAGCAAGGGCGTTCCCCATTCTTGCCCCATCTCCTCCAACTGGCTCAACCACACGCCCTCGCCACAGCTGCCAACATCGTACGAGAGGCGCTAGTCGTTCATGGCGAAATCCCTTTGCTTCCAAGTCAGGGCAACTTACGCAACTTAATCGTGGTGGATGACGCCCTGAATTGTGATTTTCTCGATAAACAGGCACCGGCTGTGGTTCTGCCAAAACAGCACGGCTATCAACTCCAACTGCTCGACCCCAACACCACCTTAATTCCTGGCTGGGTATTTTATCATAAATCAGGTCTAGATGTCCAACCTACCCTACTCCAGCTATTCATCCGTGGGAATCCTTTCCGAGGCAGTGCTGGCTTGACGCCGTTGGCTCAGGACTTGTTTAAAAAACTATTAGGAAACGCCGAACTTCAAGCGCTAGTAATTTACGGCAGTCCTTATCTTCTAGAACAGTTTCTCCCACATCTGCCCCCAAATATCCCCTGTGTATTTTCTTACGGGCAGATGCCAGCGGCTCAGGCGATCGCCCTTGAAGTTTTGTTCGGTTCCCCAACCCTAAGCATTTAGCACTCAGCAGCACATTGATTAACATTGGTTAATCAATGTCATAACCGATTATTTACTGTGTCTTAAATTTGCAAATACTAGCCTTAATTATAAATAAAGCCGTTCTTCGACAATTTCATCAGCATAAGGACGTATTTTTATGTCAAAGTTTCCTGACTTTTGCAATTGTGATTAAACGAATAAATTTATTTGTAACTTGATATACTGTTCAAAAATTATTTCCGCGCTAAGCAGTATTGGATTATATTAAGTTATAGTCGTAGCTCGTTAGTTTCGAGGCTGAGACCATGACTGTTGATACAATGCCGCCTAAATCATCTGTGCAATACTCCATCGACGTTCTTCAAGAAGAAGCCCGTCACTTGGTGGGAAAGGGAATTGTGACTCGTCAGCAACCTATCTACGTTCTGTGTCAGTACATCCCTGCGCGGGAGTGGGTTTGCGTTGAGTGTGAATTAGAAAGATGCAATATCTTACTCCGCGATCGCATCGGCGATCTGATGGGGCAAGAAGAATGGGAAAACGATTGATATTTTTTTACCTTTAAGACAATCCTACAGTTCCACTGGAAACAGTGAAACTCAGGACAAGCTTGATTCTACGCTTGTCCGAGCTTAAGGAAAGACTGCTTTTACTCCCTCACCTGTCGATTCTTACTTAGACTGGTTTGGTGAATATTCTGATTCTTTCAAGTGCGAATAATTAAGCTCGTCTCTTAGACCTATCCGAAAAGTAAAAATGTCATTCTGAGCGGAACGCCGTGGAGCGTTAACGTAAGTGCTGTCATAAACAATTGCGCTGCGATCGCGCCGATCTCTTTGCAGGATCTCTGCTCAAACCGAGATGCTAGACTACGCTTCAACTCTTCGTTTTGCTTTGCACAAACTTTCGGATCTCCTCTAAGAGCAAGCCCGACAACTGTTTTGATAAAGCTGCTGGCAATCCCTGACTAAATTCCTGAGTTGGGATCGCGCAGCTTTTCTAACTCAGTTCGCATCGCAGCAATTTGTGCAGTTAGCTCCTCTAGCTCTAGCTGCACATCTGGCTGGACAACAGTTGTCACCGGCGTTGTGGCAGGGGTGCTGGGGGTTCCATAAGATTGTGTGCTGCCTGCATCATTGGCTTGCGCCATTAGAGAATTCAGGAAACTGCGGGCTTCTTGCTCCGTAATCTCTCCTTTTTCTGCTAACTGCTGAACCACCAGATTTACGTCAGACTTTAGCAGCTCAAGATTTTGTTCTCGCTTTTGAGTGTCTTGTACGCTCTCAACCAGAGAAGCGGTTGCACCCAAAGTAACGCGAAAACCTTTTTGTACTAACTCCAGAAGATTATTAGAGTTCATTAGATAAATCAGTCAGATTGAATAAAGGTTAGACAGCCCTTGGCGATCGCTAAGAATAGATAACCGATCGGCACAACTCACTTTTAAGTTGCTAGCTTTCGGCTGACCGCCAAGTGAGTAAACAAGCGCCGGATCTGGAATTTTAATGCTACCATTTAGCACACACAAGGGGACATTTTGCTTACTTATTAGGGTAGTAGCATCCCTCCTAAGGAAGAACCTAAAGAAACCATTTGCCCGCCCAGTTTTAACCCATCTGTTCCAAATACTGATTAACATCCTCAATTAAGCGAGTGAGTTCTGCCTCAGTGGTCAGGCGAATGCGGTCATCTCGGAGGACGATCAGAACTTTAGCGGCAAAGGGAGTGGGCCAGATATTGGGATTGCAGAAAATCTCTAGAAAGACATCCCCGGTGTATCGATATTCCATTGGTTTTTGAGGATTGGTTTTGCCGCCGCCACCAGCAATCACCTTGAGACTCTGCATCAACTGAGCGATCGCGCCTTGTAAATCCCGCGCTGCCTGGGGCGTGAAGCTGAAGGAAACAGAACCTTCAACCAAGTTAAGGATGAGTTGTGAAGGAGACATGAGCAATCAATAGTTTTGAATTTTGAGTTTTGAATTAACTTATCACTCATAACTCAGAACTGACAGCATTTACAAGGGGATAGATGCAACGTGAAGCCATAAGCTTTAGACTGAATGCCATAGAACTATAGATGACGAGTGAGGAAAATTCTGTGGTAGCAGATAACCGCTCGGCAGTGCGTAAGGTTTTAATCATTACCCTACTGCTCAATCTGTTCGTAATGGCGTTGAAGGCAGTGCTGGGGTCGTGGACGGGGTCGCTCAGCTTGCTAGCGGATGCATTGCATAGCGTCACCGATAGCGCCAACAACATTTTGGGATTAATTGCTAGCCGATTTTCTTCCCCCCAACCCGATCGGGATCATCCCTACGGACACCAGAAATTTGAAGCCGTGGGAGCGCTGGGAATTGCCGCCTTCTTAGGGATTGCCTGCTTTGAAATTCTGCAAGGGGCAATTGAACGAATCCTCAGCGGCGGCGGTAAACCCGTCATAATTTCGCCCTCACAGCTGTGGTTGCTGCTGATTGTGCTAGGCGTAAATATTTTTGTCACCTTCTACGAGCGCCATGTTGGGCAGCAGGTGGGCAGCCCCATTTTGATTGCAGATGCCCAGCACACCATGAGTGATGTTTGGGTAACGATCGCTGTTTTGGCGGGGTTGATTGGCGTCTGGCAAGGACAGGTATTCAATCTGCCACAACTTCAGTGGTTGGATATCTTTCTATCCTTTCCCGTTGCCTTGTTGGTGTTTCGCAGTGGTTGGAAGGTTATCAAAGATAATTTGCCCTGGCTAGTAGATGAGATAGCGATCGCGCCAGAAGCAATCCATGAGATCGTCATCCAAGTACCAGGAGTCATTAACTGTCACGAAATTGCTTCTAGAGGCGTTGTCGGGCGTCAGGCATTTATAGAAATGCACTTGATTGTAGACGCCACCGATGTAGAAACTGCCCACCAAATTACAGAAGAAGTCGAGAACCGCCTAAAAGAAAGATTTAGCCCAGTCCGAATTTTGATTCACATCGAGCCACCTGCTTACCAATCCGATCAAATTACCTACGAAGCAGAATCAAAATCTAGGTAGTTTTCCACAGACGAGGGGACTTTTCCACAGAATTTTACGAGTTTTCCACAAAAGTTAAAGAAAACATAATTTATCTAAAAATAAATTTGAAACGCTCCTGTCACGCCAAAAAGAGACGGAGCTTTAGCGCCATCTCTTAAACTTTGCGTACCGAGAGCGTTAAAAATCCTTACAAATTTACCAGGGTAGGCATTGCCCACCCTACAACTTTTTATTCCCACTCGATAGTTCCAGGTGGCTTAGAAGTAATATCGTAAACCACGCGATTCACACCCCGAACTTCATTCACAATTCGGGTGGAAATCGTTTCCAACAAATCGTAGGGAACACGCGACCAATCTGCAGTCATGCCATCTTCGCTGGAAACAAAACGCAAGACAATCGGGTAAGCGTAGGTACGCTGATCGCCCATCACGCCCACGCTGCGGATGGGCAGCAACACAGCAAAAGCTTGCCAGAAGTCGTGGTACATCCCCTGGCGATTAATTTCCTGACGAACAATTAAGTCAGCATCCCGGAGAATATTTAACCGTTCTGCTGTGACTTCGCCCAAGATGCGAATCGCCAGTCCGGGGCCGGGGAAGGGTTGCCGTTGTACAATTTCCTCTGGCAATCCAATTGAGCGACCGACTTTTCGCACTTCATCTTTGAACAATTTTCGCAAAGGTTCGATCAACTTGAAGCGCAAGTCTTTGGGCAAGCCGCCGACGTTGTGATGACTCTTAATTTTCACTGCCACCCGTTCGCCACTTTTGGGATCGACGTTCGTGTCAGCTGATTCAATCACGTCGGGGTAGAGAGTGCCTTGGGCAAGGTAGTCAAAGGGGCCGAGGCGTCGAGATTCTTCTTCAAATACGCGGATAAATTCGTGCCCGATGCGGCGGCGCTTTTCTTCAGGATCGGTGATTCCTTCAATTTGATTGAGGAAGCGATCGCGTGCTTGCACATACTCGACAGAAATGTGAAATTGCTCGTGGAACAGCTTCACCAATCGTTCTGGTTCATACTTACGCATGAAGCCTTGGTCGATAAATACGCACGTCAGCCGATCGCCAATTGCCTTGTGCAGCAAAAAGGCAAGCGTGGAAGAATCAACCCCGCCAGAAAGCGCCAGCAACACCCGCTTGTCGCCGACTTTTGCCCGAATCTCTCGAATCGTCTCCTCAACAAATGCCGCTGTCGTCCAGGTGGGTTCGCAGTCGCAGATGTGATAGACAAAGTTGCGGATCAGGGCAATCCCCCCAATCGAGTGGACGACTTCGGGATGGAACTGAACTCCGTACAGCTTTTTCTCGTGGTGAGCGATCGCGGCTGCTGGCGTATTCATCGTGTGTGCCAGCACTTCAAACCCAGACGCCATCTTGGTTACAGAGTCCCCGTGGCTCATCCACATGGTAGTGCCATCTTCCACATTGGTGAGCAAATCCGTGGGATCGTCAATCAATAGAGACGCCTTGCCATACTCGCCCCGGTCAGCACGGGTGACTTCTCCACCCAATTGCTGCACCATTATCTGCATCCCGTAACAGACTCCCAGGACGGGAATCCCCAGGTTCCATATTTCCGGATCGCACTGGGGGGCACCCGTGTCATATACTGAACTTGGGCCACCGGAGAAGATAATGCCCTTGGGATTTAGCTGTCGTAGCTGTTCGGCAGTGGTGCGATAGGAAAGAACTTCCGAGTAAACTTGTGTTTCCCGAATTCGACGGGCAATCAGTTCAGAATACTGAGAGCCGAAGTCAAGAATCACAATAATTTGGCGATTTAGTTGCCCCAAATACTCGATTTGAGGCGGTGTTTCAGTCTGGATCACCGGCTTATCCTGAGTAGGTAGAGTATGGATGTACAGATAGTCTTTAGTGGATTGAAGACTGGAAGTATGGCTAATTGTTTATTGCTATTAGCCATACTTGCGTGATTCCATTAGCCACTGACAACAGCGGCAGATAAAAAACTTCTTTATTGCTATTTATTAAGTTGATGTGTATTCATATAAAATTAACACACTTGATACAGTAACGAGGTACCTGTTTTACTTTTAACGATAATTTGGCGATCGCGGTCAAACAGGACGGAACCAACCGTAACGAGTTGTTCGCTGTGAGTACGGATGTAATCGTGCGATCGCTTGTCAATTTGATAAGCGATCGCGCCATAAACTCGCTCCACCCAATCGGTGCTACCTGCTGCATCCAATTGGCGCAGGTATTTCAAGGCGTCTTCAGCAGTGGCACTCTTCAAAACTGCCTGCAATACCGGCGTCGGCAAACCTAGATTCGCACAATGAGCGGTCAAAATTTCCTGGCGTCCATCTGCCAAGTGATGATGGGTGTGAAAAATCCCACCCGCAAGTTTCATCAATTTTCCGTGGTAGCCAAATAATAAAATATTCTTGACTTTTTGCACTCCTGATGATGCAAGCAATGGCCCCAGCCAGTTCGCTGTCTTAATCATTCTGTCAGGGTTAATCCCCAACCGCTGGGCTAAATCTAAGCCATTTTCCCCGATACAAAACACCAAACAATCGAAACAGCTAGCCTTCTGTTGCAGTTCCTCGCGGAAAGCCTCCAGTTGTCCGGGGGCACTCAGCGGTTGGGAAATGCCGCTTGTTCCGAGTAAGGAGAGTCCTTCCACAACCCCAAAGGCTTCATTTGAGGTGCGTTGAGCGAGTTGACGCCCTTCTGGCAAAATAATCGTCACCTGGATTTTCTCGTCAGGTTCCAGCATCCGCCCCAAATTTTCTCGGATCAGCCGCTGAGCATAACTATAAATAGCAGGTTGGTCATCAGCACTCACCAAACGCCCAATCCCTTCACCGCCTTTGATCAGGACTGAGGAGTGAGGATCTAAAAACTCTTTTTGTTCATTTTTAATGTTTAAGGTTTCATTTTTAATTTCTACCAGCGCCCAGACTGGCGTGTTGCGGGTAAGGTCAAGGTTATCGCCGGGATCGCTGCGAGCGATCGCTAACGCCATCCCCTCACCGATACCGGCAACCTGCTCAATAGGAATCAACACCGTTTCGGCGGGTTCAATTAAATCCACTGGTACGGCGTCCAGCGGTGGCTCACCTTGCCGCAACCAGCGCAGGGCGGCAACAGCGGCGGCACAGGCAAACACGGGCAATGTATATCCAGACCGAGGTTGGGAGAAGATCATTGTTTAATAGCGATCGCAAACACTGACAACAGTGACATTTGACATCAGAAGCTTCGGGATTTTATTGGAATGTGTCTGTAGATAGGTTAGTGTTCCTCGATTGACGACACAGTTTAGAAAATCCCATGAAAGCCATTATGAACTCAGTCACCAAGCCTCGCACTCAATTCATCTGCCAAGAAATTCGTCCCAGCACAGTAGTGCTAAGACCCAGCGGTTGTCTAGATAGTGTCACCAGCCCCGCCTTCAGCAAGTCTCTAGAGCAAGCCTTGGAATGGGCAACTGACACCGTTGTAGTGGATCTGCTGTCAGTCAACGCCGTGAAAAGGGACGGCGTCAAGTGCTTACTGGCGGGAATGAAGCGAGCCGTAGCACTAGGCAAGAATCTTTCGATTGAATTTCTGGATGTGGCGACGCAAACAGTTCTGGAATCAGCTCGGAACAACTTTGCGTTATAGCAGTTGTCAATCAGCGTGAGATACATCGGTAGGTTAGCACAGAGCTAGCTGTAATAACCTACCGTGAAGTGTATTGAACCTGACGAGGTTGTCACCCCGTCAGCATTGGTCATAGCGATCGCCTTAACGGATTGACTAGGAAAAACGGTTCTCGACTCAACTTTCGGGTGGTATAGATTTCTTCTTCAACAGTCGATTTATTAAATTGTGCTGCTATCTATATTTAGCTCTTCCAAACTAGAAAATCCGTAAATATACTCTACTTATACCGTGAGTTCTCGCTTAGGTTTTATCTATGAGCCTGATGGCTCTCAATTTATTTTTAAACTGAACTGAATAGAAGAGGTTATGTCTGACTATGGCAACGCGATCGCACGACCCTCAAAAAGCTCCGCAGAATTCTACTTTCCTACCAGTCAATAGTCAGTTTCAGCCGCGCCCTTTCGCAGTTCAGGCGAAACCCCATCACGAAACACCAGACCTACAGGCACAACTGGAAAGTGCCCAGCGCTTTGGTCACAATTTCGCCAATATTTCAATCCAAAGTCCTGACATACCAATACCAACACCGCCACCGATTCAACGGAAGCTCACGATTGGAGAGCCAGGGGATAAGTACGAACAGGAGGCAGACAAGACAGCAGCAGAAGTGGTGCAGCGGCTTCATGCACCGATGCCTAGTTATGGAAGGGATATTAGCCAGCCCGAAAGTAAGTTGGCTCAAACAATAAAAACTAGCATGGTGCAAAACTCCAACTCTATTCATCAACAGGGAATGCCGAATCGTGAAAACAATTTGATGAGAAAGTTGGATGTATCCGCCCTCCAACGCGAAGTGATGCCAGAAGAGGACAAAGAACTCCAGATGAAGCCGACGCTCCAGCGCCAGTCTGGGGAGGGTGGAATGTCTGCTACACCGGATCTTGAAGCAACCATCCAACAGGCACGAGGAAGCGGACAGCCACTGGCGCAGAGTATCCGCGAACCGATGGAGCAGGCGTTTGGGGCTGACTTCAGCGGGGTGAAGATTCATACGGATGCTCAATCTAACCAGTTGAATCACTCAATCCAGGCGAAGGCATTTACGACTGGGCAGGATATTTTCTTCCGGCAGGGAGCGTATGAGCCGGGAAGCCGGGGCGGGCAAGAGTTGATTGCCCATGAACTTACTCACGTTGTTCAGCAGAATGGTAGTGCAGTGCAGCGATCGCTGCAACCGCAGCAAAAGTCCGTTATTCAGCGCCAGGGCGATCAAAGTCCGGCACAGCCAACAGCAGGATTTAGTGGAGATGTGGCAGGAGATTTAGACAAACTCTACAAACAAGCAGAAGAAGCTCAACCGGAACTGTACGAAAAAGTCACTCAAATTGCCAATGAGACATCTGGGGTGGCAAAGCTACCTCAAGCCTTAAAAGGGCGAGAACGAGCGATGGAGAAAACAATGGCTGATTACAAAGGGGATGTTTCTAAATTAGTAGATATTGCACGCGGTTCTATTGTTTACAAGTCATTTGCTGACTTAATGGGTGGGCTAGATATATGCAATAGAAATTTAACGCTGGTGCGAGAAAAGAATCGCTTTGCACAACCCACTCCGGCTGGCTATCGCGATATTCTTCTAAACGTTCAGCTATCAAATAGTCATATTGCGGAATTGCAACTTCATCTAACCCAAATTCTAGAGGTTAAGTCAGGTGCAGGGCATAAAATATATGAAGAGGTTCGGAAAATAGAGGCAGCAGCTCAAACAGCCGATCGGGCTTTGAACTCAGAAGAAAGAGCAAAAATTGAGCAGCTTAATGCAGAAGCAAAAGCACTTTACGATCAGGCTTTAGCTAACGCGGGTGGATGATTGACATTGACTGGATAACTCAGAGTAATGTCAGTATGCACTCAATAGAATCGGTACAAGCAGCGAATCAAGTTAACTAGCGGATCATCATATTATGGACTTACCACTCTACTGCATTGTAGGAGATCGACCCGTTAAGGCAATCGAGACGGAAGACGGGGGCATGGATGTTCTTGCCTACGAGTGGGATACTGGCGAGTTTAAGCGTGCAATGCAGTATCTTTCAAAGATTACTTTGGGAGACGGGGAAATAGATTATCTTTCTGAGAAAGAGTTTGAGCAGTATGTCGCAAAACTGCGTCAACAAGCATCATAGGCAGCAAAACCCCTTCACTCATCGTGTAGGGGTAAGGCAATTGGTCATTGGTCATTAGAGCGATCGCAACTGGCAGCTAGTAGATTCGTTCTGATTATTCTAAGTAATCCAAATCAACTTAGAGGATGTTGGTTTTACTCTCACAAACGACTGTTTGTGGGGCAAGACAAGGAAGTGTTTTTATTGACCAGAGCGGTTAAAGACAAGTTAACGGAGAAGGAATACAATCATCATCCCCTGCTCAGGTATCGGAGAGGGGATGATGATCGATCAAATGATGGTTATCTCAGGTTGCCGCTAATCCAAATCAACCACCCAATAAAGCCCTTGCCTTCGCTTCAGCAGGGGCAATAACTTTGTCCTTGAGAGAGGCGATCGCTTCCTCAAAAGCGTTATACCAGTAAGTTTCCAACACCCAAGGATAGCGCTGGAAATCTTCAAACATCGCGTATTCCTTATGGGCTGAAGTGTGCAGCAATGGCTGCACCGGCACCGATTGCAGATTGGGAATAATGGCGTGCAATTCTTGAGGAATACTTCTAGGATCGGTGAGGTCGGCAATGATGAACCGCGAAATCTGAGCCAGCGTCGAGATGGTTTGCGTCAGGTCTTTACTCGTCGATGTCTCGCAGTCTATAACCACCGGCAAATAATTATATTTGCGAAGCGCATCCAAGATGGGCTGGCGCTCCTGCGTGCAGCGACCCAGAACCAGTATGACTTTAGAACAGATAGTGTTATTGAAATCGGGGATTTTTTGATTGTTGAGCAGCAGACTGATAAACTCGGCAACTTCCAGATTGTCCACCGCGATCGCGGGTTCGCCAAAAGCAGTGATGACTAAACTCAACTGATTGGCTCCCTTCAGTTTTAATCCCAAAGTGGAAATCCCATATATTGAACACCCCTCAAGGTTGGCTTTCTCTAAATTTGTCCGCACCACCTGAGCCTCGCTCAAGTTTGCCCATCTCAGGTCTGCCTTGCGGAAGTCTGCCACGCTGACAACGGCTCGTCTCAGGTTTGCCCATCTCAGGTCTGCCCCACTGAAGTTGGCTTCACTGATTTGTGAATTGCTCAAGTTGGTGCCGCTGAGGACTGCCCGTTTTAAGTTGGTTTTGTTGAATTTTACCTTGCTGAGATTGGCAGCGTTCAGGAATGCGCCGTTGAGGTCAGCCCCGTCTAGGAGTGCGCCGCTCAAGTTTGCCCATCTCAAGTCTGCCCCGCTGAGGTTGGCTCTGCTGAGGTTGGCTCCGCTCAGGTTAGCCGAGGTCAGATTAGCCCCGCTGAAGTTGACTAAGGAGAGGTCAGCCCCGCTGAGATTGGCTGTGCTGAGGTTCGCTCCTCTGAGGTTAGCCATCTTTAGGTCTGGTTGGATTTGAGGATTCTGTTGTCTTTCCTCATTCCAGGCTTCCACTCCTTGTCTGAGCAAATCTAATTGTTGCTTGTTTGTCCTATTTTTTAACCCGGTTACAATCTCAATTACTGTAGGGTTTGTTTTAAAATCTAGGTTGTTTTTTGCCATATAGCTTTCCATAAATCCTCTCTAAATTCAGAAACATTCAGTACTTGAACTCAGATATCCAAGCATACTTCAAGTTATTGCGACTAGCGACTTCACGCTTTTGCAGGCAACTAATTCTTGTAAGTTTGGATTCAACAAATTAAGTAAGTACGTAATTGCACGTAAATAGTTTAATTTGGTGATCTATATCTTAAGGAATACGATTTGAATATGGCTACAGTTAAGAGTGCGTATTTACAGAATCTTTAAATAAGTAGTATATTTACTGAGCTTAAAGGTAAATGTTGCAGGAAATGTTACTAAGAGTACAGACAAAAATGACATAATATGTATCAGGGCAGATGCCTTCTCTTGTGTTGAACTACGTGAGATTACGGGGGCACTCCGGAAGAAGAGGGTAAAAGCGATCGCCAGATAGCGATAGTGCTAAGGGTTTTATTTAGCCTGAAAAGCATAAACTAAATGCCGTTCAACCGCTTTTGGGTAAGTTGAAAAAACCGTCGTCGGTTTTATAGCTTCGTTATCGGCTTCGCACTTACTCATGCGATCGGTACGCAATTCTAGAAAAACCACCCGGTAAAATTGAAAGCCAGTTTCCGCAGAAGTCGGCAGAGCTTTGTCAAGAGTCTTGCCACATTTTTCTCGACTCACGCCCGCGAATTCTGGAAAAATTTACCGGGTGTGCCACGCCAATTCCGACAGAACTTTGTAGCTTAAAATACAAATCCTGCTTCCGTAGTTGCAGAAGACACCCTAAGCAAGATGGCTATTTCAGCAAAAAATCAGCGTCAGCCATTGTAGAGGTACGGGATTGCCGTGCCGAAAGCCGTTGTTAAGACGATTGATTCTTTGGAAGTCCTAACGCCTTCAACCCAAGCGGGTGTGACTCCCTCAGCTAAAAATCGTTTCACCCGTCCATTGAGTTCGTCTGTGTCCTGAGCGTTGGGTAGTTTTGCTAACTTCCGCCCAGTAAATCTTTCGCCCTCGCCTCAGCGGGGGCGATAATTTTTTCTTCTACAGAAGCGATCGCATCTTCAAGGCTCTGATACTGGTAAATGGATTGAGCGTAGGGATATTCCTGAAACTCCTCCGACACAGCCGCCTCTTTGCTATTCACTTGCACTAACGGTTGCACCGGCACCAAAGGGATACCCTGGAGAATTTTTAGTAATTCTTGGGGGATGCTGCTGGCGTCCGTGAAATCCACAATCATAAACTTCGCCATCCCAGCTACGGTGGAGATTGCCTCTATGAGTTCCGGCGTAGCTGCTTTTTCTAACTCCACCGACAAAGGCAAATAGTCATGTTGGCGAAGGGCATTCCGAATCCCCTCCAGCAAATCTTTCCGCCCATCTGCTTTGAAGCTGCCCAAGATCGGCACGATATTGGAGGCAACCGAGGGGAAAACCTCGCGGATTTTCTGGTGATTCAGCAACAAGTAAATAAACGTCGCTACTTCCAGATTATCCAGCGCGATCGCCGGTTCCCCTGGCGGAGTAATCACCAAATTTGACTGGTTGGCTCCTTCCAGCTTTAACCCCCAAGACGAAATCCCATAAACTAAGCAACCCTCCAGGTTCGCATTCTCAAAGTTAGTCTTGAACAACCTTGCCCCCATCAAGTTTGCCCCACCTAAATTCGTCCCGCGCAGATCGGCTCCTTGTAAATCCGCCCCAATCAGGTTCGCTTTGAACAAATCCGCCTCGCGGAGGTTCGCCCCGATTAGATTGGCTCCCCGCATATCTACCTCTGTGAGGTTCGCCCCCATCAAATTCGCCCCAGACAAATCGGCTTTACCAAGGTAGACCCAGTGCATATCTGCGCCTTCGAGGTTTACCCGGCTCAGGTTCGCCTCAAAGAGGTAGGCTTCGCTGAGATTAGCTTCAGTGATATCTGCCTCTGACAAGTCCGCTTTACTCAGGTATGCTCCCCGTAAATCCGCACCCCGAAGGTCTGTTTGATGCAGAGATGCCTGCATCAGATTGACTCCACTCAGGTCAGCACTGCACAGAGACGCCCCCATCAGGTTGACTCCACCCAAATCTTCCTGGCGTAAATCGGCTCCAATTAGATTTGGCGAGATTCCAGGACTCAATTTACGCCACTTATTCCAGGCTTCTACTCCTTGCTTGAGTAAAGCCCACTGTTGCTTGTTTGCCATGCACTTCAGCTCCCCTCTCTTTTGGCAGATGCGATGATTGTTGGTTAGGCACCCACAAAGGGTACCCGACGATGTCTTGGCGGTTCAAATCGGTTCTCCTGCGCCCTGATATAGAGATGATACTGGTAGCAAATTCTCAAAAAACTGCTGAAATCCCCGTTTTCTGAAAGAAAAGGATTTGGGCAAAGGCAGTTCGATCGATTCACTAAGCGGCTTGTAGATATTTACTGAGGTTTCCTGGGAACCCTAAAAGGGATAGCGACTCTACTCTGACGACGAGAGCCGAGATTCCAAGTGCTGTCACCAGTCAGTCTTTGGGTAGAAAAAGTGGGAAAGAGATGTTTAAGGGAGGAAAGTCTGGCGCTGAATCCTTTTCCCGAAAAGACACTCCCTTTCCCCCTAACCCTTCCTTACAAGGGCAGGGGAAACCACCGAATCACCCTTTCCAAGGGGAAATGTTAACCGAAGATGTATTGGTTTTACGTCCACTGGTCAAAGTCACGATTGTTACCATTTATTAACTAGCGGCAGAGAGATTTTATTATTTTGAATGTTTGTTTCAAAGGATTGAGAAAGTTATCTGACTGCGGGAAGCTGCCCAACGGAGACTTCTCAGTCTATCGTTCTAAAACGTCCATCTTCGAGCCAAGACAGACAGGACTGTCGTCCGTGCTGTCGGCAAGAGGTCTGTTTAGTAGAGAGAAAGTCAGTGGTTCCCGATTCCAGCGTATCTAAATCAGTCGAGGAGTTTACCGTTGCAAGTCCCAGTTGAAACCGTATCTCTTCCAGTTTTGGAGGTTTTAGAAACTACCGCCGCTTCCCCAGTGGTAGTTTCTTCCAATCCACCCTCCAAACTTTCCAAACAGGAAATTCGGTCTAGCCTGAAGGCGTCTACGTGGGATGCTGTCTTTGCTGTCATGTTTGGCGGCATTACGGGTGGCGTCCTGCTCAGTAATTTCTTGCTCCAATTGGGTGCAAGTCCAATGGAGATTGGGATGCTGTCGTCCGTTCCCATGCTGGTGAATTTGCTGCAACCACTGGGAGCTTATCTGTCAGAACGAACCACCAGTCGCCACTGGTTTAATGTCTGGATTTACGGCCCGTCGCGGCTGCTGTGGCTGATTTTAGTGGCGGGAATTGGTTGGAATTGTTGGCACCAAACCGATTCGCACAGCCTGGTCATCTGGACATTAGCCATCGTCTTGGCAACCAATGTCATTGGCAGCTTGGGCAGTGCTAACTGGCTCAGTTGGATGGCGGCGTTGGTTCCGGAGCAGTTGCGGGGGCGATATTTTGGCGTTCGCAATAGTGCTATCAGCTTGACCACTCTGCTCTCTGTGCCGCTGCTCGGTTTAGCCGTGTCGGCTTGGCCTGGTGGGGCGCTTCAGGGTTACGGTGTGGTCTTGTGCTTGGGAGTCATCATTGGGTTAATTAGTTTGGGCTGTCAGTTCTTTATGGTGGATGTGAACCCGCTGACGCAGCACGGCACTGCTGACGACGCAGGGGAAACTGAGGGTTGGGGAAGTGCGATCGCTCTCCTCAAAAATGGCAATTTTTTAAGGTTTCTGTTTTACTTTAGCTTTTGGGCATTTGCTGTTAATATCTGCACTCCTTTCTTCAGTCTCTACCTGCTGGACAACCTAAATATCGATGTTAGCTGGGTAACGCTCTATAGCAGTTTAACGGCTGCGGCTACCTTGGTGATGATGGTGGTATGGGGGAAGCTGGCAGACCGAATTGGGAATCGTCCGCTTCTGGTATTTGTGGGGGTGTTGGTCGCACTGACGCCTTTACTCTGGCTGGGACTTGGGGCTGACCCAGTTTCAGTTTGGGTTTGGTTCCCGCTTTTACACCTGTTTATGGGTGGCACCTGGGCAGCGATTGACTTGTGTACCAACAATTTGCAAATGGCAGTGGCAGCGGGACGCCATCAATCTGCCTACTTTGCGATCGCTGCGGCGGTTGCGGGTGTCAGTGGCGCACTGGGAACTACTGTAGGGGGCTTTCTGGCTGAGTTGGACAATTTCGGTGGCTTGCCAACCGTGTTTGCTCTGTCCGCTGTTTTACGACTTGTGGCTATCCTGCCTTTAGTATTTGTCAAGGAGCATCGCAGTCATCCGATTCGGAAGGTTTGGCGATCGCTCTTTCCGACGAAACCCCAACTTGTACCGCTTTCAGTCCCGATTTCTGTAGATCCACTGACAAATCGATCAGAATAAGGGTAAGGGTTAGGGGTTGGTGTTCTCATCAACCCCAAAAAAAACATGAATCAGGTAGACTACCTTCGGATTAGCTTAATTGACCGCTGCAATTTCCGGTGTCAGTACTGTATGCCGGAGGGTGCTGAGCTTGACTACATTTTGCAGCAACAGCTGTTAACTCATGAGGAATTGCTCACCCTGATCGAAGAGGTGTTTATCCCGGTAGGATTTACTCGGTTTCGTCTGACTGGGGGCGAACCGCTACTGCGTCCGGGGGTGGTGGAGTTGGTGAGGGCGATCGCTTCCCTGCCCGAAACTCAAGACCTCTCAATGACCACCAACGGATTTTTACTCGCCCCGATGGCGCAACAACTCTACGACGCCGGGTTGCGACGCCTAAATATCAGTCTGGATTCGCTCAATCCCGAAACCTTTGACAAAATTATTGGCAATCGCGGTCGTTCTCAGTGGCAGAAAGTCTGGGACGGAATTCAAGCCGCCCATCGCGTCGGGTTCGATCCCCTGAAGCTGAATGTGGTGGTCATTCCCGATGTCAACGACCAAGAAGTGCTGGATCTGGCTGCCTTGACAATTGACCGGCAATGGCACGTCCGGTTTATTGAGTTTATGCCAATTGGCAACGATCGGTTATTTGTCGGCAATGGATGGGTGGCATCCGCCGATTTGCGACAACGCATCCGCGACACTTTTGGCTTGACAGAATCTTATGTTCGTGGTAACGGTCCTGCCGATGTCTTCCAGATTCCCGGAGCCAAAGGGACGCTGGGATTTATCAGTCAGATGTCCGAGTGTTTTTGCGATCGCTGTAACCGGATGCGGCTATCTGCTGATGGCATATTGCGTCCTTGTCTGCTGAATGAGACGGGTCAAATTGACCTAAAAACCGCCCTCCGCGCCGGTGTTGATACAGCCGAACTACGGAATAAAGTGCAGCAATTGCTGTTAATGAAACCAGAGATTAACTATAAGCAGCGAGATTCTGGCACGACTGGTGCGTATACCCGCACCATGTCGCAAATTGGAGGCTAACAAATAATTTTGAGTTTTGAATAATTAATGACTCATTCAAAACTCAAAATTCTCTTAAGCTTGGCGTGAGTAGTACTCAACCACCAGCAGTTCGTTGATTTGCAGCGCGATCCATTCGCGCTCAATCACGCCGTTGACTTTGCCAGTCATCTTGGTTTTGTCAAACTCTAGATGGCTGGGCATATTTGCCAAACCTGGATATTCTAGGTTCTGTTGCACTAACCGGCGCGATCGCTCATTATCGCGGACACTAATCACCTCTCCCGGACGGCACTGATAGCTGGGAATATTGACCGTGCGACCATTCACCATCACATGACAGTGATTCACCAGCTGACGCGCCCCAGGAATCGTGGGAGCCATCCCCATCCGGAAAACGGTGTTATCCAGACGCATTTCCAACTGTTGCAGCAATGCTTGACCCGTGGAACCCGTGGCGCGACGTGCTTTCCGCACGTAACGCAGCAGCTGCTTTTCACTCAAGCCATAATTGAAGCGGAGTTTCTGCTTTTCCTCTAGTCGGATAGCATACTCAGAGCGCTTCTTCCGGGCTTGACCATGCTGTCCAGGTGGATATGCACGGCGGGCTGACTTGCGAGTTAAACCGGGCAGATCGCCCAAACGACGCACAATTCTGAGGCGTGGGCCTCGATATCGGGACATATAGCTTCCTCTTGTGTACCCTTCAAACTTTAACCAAAACTATCATTGTAAGCCCAATCTAGGAGAAATTAAAAGTGAAAAGAAAAATATTTGTCCTTTCGCTTTTTCTACTTTGGGGGAAGTTTGACGATGGTGAGCCAGAAGTCCTCGATTGACTGCACCACACGCAGGAACCGATCCAGGTCAATCGGCTTATTGATGAAATTGGCATGGAGACGCTATTTGTAGGAAAGTAAAGTAGACGAGAATGAGATTGAGGCATATTCGTGGTTTAGCCCTAACCAATAAAGCTGTTTTCTATACAGCGTAAGTGCCGTTCTGGAACTGTTTGATAGAAAGAATTGATGATGAGTTCTAGAGAAAAGTTGTTGTGGAGTTGGATAAGTGACTCATTCAAACCTAAAAATTGTGTCTCTAATTCCCAGTGCTACCGAAATTTTAGCGATCTTGGGGCTAACTGATGCGATTGTCGGGCGATCGCATGAATGCGACTATCCAAAAGAAATCCAAAATTTGCCCGTCTGCACCCAGCCCAAATTTAACCCCGAAGGCACCAGTCCGGAAATTCACGATCGCGTTACGGATTTGTTGCAATCTGCTCTCAGTGTTTATCAAGTCAAAACCGACGTTCTGGAACAGCTGCAACCCACCCACATTTTGACTCAGGCTCAGTGTGAAGTCTGTGCCGTCAGCCTCTCAGAAGTCGAGCAAGCGGTTGCTACGCTTACGCGCAGTCAGCCGCAGATTATTTCCTTACAGCCTAATTTTTTAAGCGATGTCTGGGCAGATATTCAACGAGTCGCCGACGCCTTGGGTGTCGCAGCGCCACCCGTGCTGGCTAGTTTACAGTCTCGCATCGACGCTTGCGTGCAAAAGACGCCAGCACTTACCTCTCATCCTCCCCTTACTAAGGGGGGGCTAGGGGGGGATCGTCCTACTGTTGCCTGTATCGAGTGGATCGATCCTCTGATGGCAGCGGGAAATTGGATTCCCGAATTAGTCAAAATGGCTGGAGGTCTATCTCTATTCGGCGTTGAGGGTGAACATTCTCCTTGGTTGAAGTGGGAAGCGATCGCATCCTCTGACCCCACTGTCATCATCTTCATGCCCTGTGGCTTCGATTTAAACCGCACTCGCTCTGAAGCAATGCCGCTACTCCAACGTCCCGAATGGCAAAGCTTGCAAGCCATACAAACCGGCAGAGTTTACATCACCGATGGCAACGCCTACTTCAACCGTCCCGGTCCCCGCTTGGTAGATTCCCTGGAAATTTTAGCCGAAATTCTGCATCCCGAAAGCTTCCACTTTGGATACGAGGGTACTGGCTGGGAGTGCTTATTGGGTCATTCCCCGTTATAGGACTGAGGACTGAGGGCTGAGGGCTGAGGAGTGAGGAGTGAGGAGTGAGGACTGAGGACTGAGGAGTGAGGAGTGAGGACTGAGGAGTGAGGGCTGAGGACTGAGGAGTGAGGAGTGAGGAGTGAGGACTGAGGACTGAGGGCTGAGGGCTGAGGGCTGAGGGCTGAGGGCTGAGGGCTGAGGACTGAGGTCTGAGGGCTGAGAGGGTACTGGATGGGAGTGCTTATTGGGTCATTCCACATTCCACGTTATAGGCGTCATACTTTCTTCACAAAAAAATCTATCTTTGGGCTGACCTCGGTCTACTATCCAGAGGAAGATAGTAGTTTAAGAGTGCTGATACCTAAAGATGTGTCTGTCTACATCTAGCTGAAGGTTGATTTTTTTGTCTGACTCGCTGCGGAACTTGCAAAGAAGTTGCACGTAGCAGCCGAAATATCGCGTTTCTGTAGTCTTTACGGAAGCCATATCCTTCACTTGATAAAACAGGCATCGCTGGTTCCATTAATCATGCAGCACTGCAATTAAGGGGAACTACCAAGATTATGAAGCCTGTCGAAGAATTACAAATTTTACCAACTAAGCCGGAATTATCAAGCAGTAGACTTGACTGGATTGATTATGCCAAAGGCATCGGCATCATTTTAGTTGTCTATGTCCATGTTTTAACAAACCTCAAAAATGCTGGAATGGGAATGCATGATTTATTTCATGATTACTCTTTTAATTTTATTTCTAGCTTTCATATGCCACTTTTCTTTTTTCTTTCCGGTTTATTTGTAGAAAAAAGCTTATTGAAAGGTAAGAAAAAATTTTGGTGGGATAAATTTAATACAATTGTTTATCCCTACTTACTTTGGTCTGTTATCCAAGGTAGTATTTTGGTTTTGATGTCAGCTTATACTAATAATCCCATCAAATTGCAGTTTAAAGATTTACCATTTTACATTGCTTTTAACCCCATTCCTCTGATTACCCTTTGGTTTTTATATGCTTTATTTGCTGCTTATATAGTCTTTGTGGTTGCTCAAAAATTTATCAATATATATATTTTGCTTTCTTTCTCTATTTTAATTTACTTGCTGAATCCTTATGCGCCCAGCGAAATTCTCACTAAATTTATGAGTATGTTTGTGTTTTTCGTCATTGGGGCAATTGTGGCACGCTGGTTGCAGAATGACTTGAGAAATATTCCGAGTACCTTGCTTAAATTGAACAAGCAGCAAATCGGCGCGATCGCGCTGATATTTGTAATTTTTCAAATGACCATTTTGCACTTTGGTTTAAGCGAACAACCAGGAACTAGATTTTTCATGGCATCTGGAGGAATCATATTTATCTTAGGAATGTCCTTCTACTTGGCGGAAATAAAAAAATTAGATATTCTTCGCTACCTAGGTTTTTTATCGATGCCCATCTATTTAGCTCATATGTTAGCAATGGGAGCAACTAGAATCTTCCTACAAAAAGGTCTTCACATCAATCATGTGGTTTTACATATCATTCTGCTAACTTTTTTCAGTTTGATATTACCAATCCTGTTATACGAACTAACAAAAAAGATAAAATTTCCTTACCTATTTTCCCTGAGTAAACGTTCAGCCCTATCCTCAGCAATTTTGGCATATAAACGCACTCAAGCATTACAGCAGTAAGATGAGCAATGCCCACCTCGATACTTATGATTGTTAACCTCTTCCCTCGCCGGATAGGAGCTATAAACTTTCCCTTATAATTAACAATAATTGTAGGTTGGGTTTCGTACCTCAACCCAACCTACTAGCTTTAACCGAACCGTATTGGGATTGAAAGCTTATCCTACAAAACCGCCAAACACGGCTAAACCGTAATACTTCCAAGGAACAGCCACTGTACCAAACCCAGCAATTGTCAGCATTTCCAGGTGGGAGGTTAGAGTCGCTAATTGATCTTGACCGGAGTAACCTTGAGGATTACTCTTACCAATTTTGTCGCGAATTTCTGCCAGCGTTGTTCCTTGCTGCAATGTCCATTCTTCTCGCGCCGTTTGGTAAATTTCCTGCATCGCCGGTGATTCCGGTAGGATGGGATCTGCGTTCCAAAAGACACCGCCTGGGTTGAGGCTTTCACGAATCCGCTGAAATAATTTCAACTTCATTTCGTGAGTGAGATGGTGAATTGCCAGGGATGAGATACAGGCATCAAAGCTTTCTCCCAGCTCCAGCGCATGATTCGCCCAGTCCCCGAAGTCGGCTTCAATTCCCGTCCACTCTGCATAGCCTGCTGCGTGGAGTTTTTTTTGTGCAAACTGGATCATCCGAGGAGAGTAATCTACGGCAACCAGTTGGGCATCAGGGCAGCGCTTGAGTATCTTTAAACTGAGTTCGCCGGTGCCGCAGCCGAGTTCTAGGATAGTTTTGGTTGTAGAGGGTAGACAACGGGCGATCGCATCCAGCATTTCGTCATAGCGTGGCAACAGCTGGCGAATCCCAGTGTCAAAATCAGCGGTGTTGGCGAATACTTCTCCAGGAAACATAATTTAAACCACAGAGGTACAGAGAACACGCAGGAAATAGAGAATACTAAGATTCTATTAGCTTTGAGCAAGGCGAAGGATTGTGCAGGAACACGAGCAACTGACAATTGCCGAGTACCAAGCGGCGGCGGAAGCTTTCCGGGAGGGAACTTGGGATCACGATGTTTCCCAAAATCGGGATGCCTTGGTAGCGGCGATGCCTAGAAATCCAGGTAAAATCCTCGATCTAGGCTGTGGTCCCGGACGCGACTTGCTGGCATTCAAACGTCAGGGGCATACTGCAATTGGCTTGGATGCAACGCCTGCGTTTGTGGAAATGGCACGAACGTGGGGTTGTGAGGTTTGGCAGCAGTCGTTTTTCAATCTTGACCTGCCGCCAGAAACATTTGATGGGATTTTTGCGAATGCATCGCTACTTCACGTTCCTCATGCCCAAATGGTGAAGGTGCTGAAGGATTTGCATCAAGCGCTGGTTCCTGGCGGTGCAATTATTATCTCTATTTGTCGTGGAGATAGCGAGGGCTATAGCGTTCGTCCAACCGGCTATCGCTTTGTTTCTGGGTGGGAATATGAAACTTTGGCACCCTGTCTAGAACAAGCTGATTTTGAGATTCTCCACCACTACTATCGTCCCCCAGGATTGCCCTGTGAAGCTCAATCTTGGCTGGTGATGGTGGCGAGGAAGAAATTAAAAATTCAAATCAGCGGTTGACCGAAATATGATGTATGGGCAACCAGAGTTTGAGGAATTTAGCTTGACTTAAATGGTTTTACCCAGCCTAGCTGAATTGTCCAGTCGAGGAGGAGACGAGCGATCGCAAACAGCAAAATACTCTCTCCTCCCAGAATCCCAAACGACCAGAAGGCATCGGGAAAATTCAACCCAACCTCCACTTGCCCTAATCCCCGCACCAACCCAAAGGCAAACACTGCGCCAGTCTTGAGGTGCGGGTTGCGGTCTTCCCGAATAATATAGCGGTAAGTGACGCCAAAGAGAAAGCCACTCAAAGCAGCGATCGCCACACTCACCAGAAAGTGAACGCCATTGGTGACTTTCAGATTGGCAAGTGTCTCAAACTGCTCCGACAGCACGAGAATATTGCTCAGAGTAGCAATGCCATAACCCAGGAAAAAAGACAAAGCAGCAACAGTTCCTGCCTTGATAGATTCTATTCGCTCAAGCCGATCGACCATCTCGTGCAATATCCTGTGAAAATCGCTCCTAGTTCAGTTAAAGGTTTTCTTGGCACACTCGTCATTAGCCGAGGTCTGCCATAGATGCCTCAAATTGAATTATGATAGGCGCTGGAGTGATGCGTGGGCATTTATCTTTACATACAACTATGGATATTTTGACGCTGGGTTGGGTTTCAGTTTTGGTTCTGTTTACTTGGTCGATTTCAATGGTCATTTGGGGTCGTAACGGTTTCTAAAAGCATCGTGGAAATTTCTGTCCTGACTGTTCTAGCTTTTTCTACCTTCGCCCTGTTGATGGTGGTTTCTGGGGGTATCGTCTATCTGACAGCGATAGAATGGCGCGATCGCCGTCGTCAAGATCGGGAGAAGCGAGAGAATAAGCCCTCTCGTCGTCGCTCAACTAAAGTTTAGGGTCTAGAAAAGGCAAAAGTAAAAATTGTTTCTTTTGCCTTTTGCCTTTTGCTTTTTGCTGCCTACCCGCAAGCGGCAAGGGGTTGGGGGTGAAGTTCTTTTATGATGGGCAATTATACACATTTGATATTAGCCCGGTGTTATTCAACTATCGCCTCCCATTCCTGCTTCAAGATGCCGTATACGAGCGTGTCATGCCACCGTCCTCGGATGCTGACATGCTCTCGCAACCGACCTTCTTGGCTCATACCAAGCTTCTGGGCCAATGATACCGCCCCTCTATTTTCAGCGATACAGTGTGCGTAAATGCGATGCAGACCAAGCTCTGTAAAGCCAAAGTGTAGTAGCAGGCGACCCATTTCAGCGGGATAATTTCGGCCCCAGTGTTCGGGAGCCAATTCACACCCAATCTCTGCTTCTGGGGCATCGCGATCGCTTTTGCGGATACCGCAATTACCAATCAGTCCGTCCTGTCTCCGTAGAGCGACTGCCCACTGATACCTCCATCGGGGCTTTTCCTGCTGCCACAGGAGGAAGCGATTAACGAAGGCACGAGCGTCTGCCTCAGTGCGTCCGACCTCTGGATAAAAGCGTTGATATGCTGCGGTGGATTGATATGCTAAAACGGCAGACCAGTCGGCTTCCGTAAATTCGCGCAGCAGCAGACGATGAGTTTGAACAAGCATGACTCAATTCCGAAGTTAAAACCAACTTCATCTTCAACGTTACTCACAGGGGGTTAACGACTGATACAGATTCCTAAGATTAGCGTCGAGCGCAATTATCGCAGTGTCCGCATCGCCAGCCAGCTGCCTCTTGGGTGAAGCCAAAAGCCTGTAACAAAAACTGCCAGCGACACTGTCGCGTGTTCAGGTATTGAGCCATCTGAGACTGCACTTGCTGCTGCTGGGTACTGAGTTCGCCAAAAGAGCGAGATTTCCCGACCGAACGCCGAACATAATGGAAGGGATCTTGCCACTCCAATTGTCCGGCACTGTGGAGGAGGGCGAGAGCTACTTCCCCGTCTCGAAACTGCTTCGCTATGGCGGCTACTTCCCCCTGTGGCGGGAGTTTGGATGCAAGTTGCTGGGCGTCTCGGTATTGCGATCGCATCTTTCCGGCAAAAAATTCCCGTCTTTGCTTATCCTCCGGGTTCAGCCACCCCGTCGGTTCGCTCACCAAGGTTAGTGCTTCAGATAATTTACCATCTCGTCCGGCTCTCCCCACTTCCTGCACGTACTCGGAAAGCAGCAAAGGCGAGTGGAAGTGAACTACCCACCTGACATTAGACTTGTTAATCCCCATGCCGAAGGCGCAGGTACACACAACAAAAGGCATTTTATCACTCAGCCAATTCGCTTCAATCGAGCGGCGTTCCTCTGGACTCAGCCCCGCGTGATAAGCTGCTGTTGCATAACCGCGATCGCTAAGCAACTGAGTTAATTGTTCGCTATCTCGCCTGGTGCGGACGTAGACTAACCCTGCTTGTTTTGGTCTTTCCTGAATAAACTTGAATAACCCTTGGCGGCGTCCTCTGGGTGTCCAAATAGTTTGCACTTTGAGGTGTAGATTTTGCCGATATGGGCTATTTTTGAAAACCGCTGGCTGTTGGAGTTGTAAGACTTGTTGGATGGTTTGCTGCGCTGAGGGATCGGCGGTGGCGGTGAAGGCTGCGATCGCTATTTTTGTCCCAGCTGGCTTTAATTTTAGCAGCGCCGGTCGTATCGCGCCCAGTCGTCGATAAGTTGGTCGAAATGTCTCTCCCCACTGCACTAAGCAATGCGCTTCATCTAGAATTAACCCGTTAATTTTTAGTTTTGGTTGACACAACTTTTCCCAAACTTGGGCACTCAGCAGCGTTTCTGGGGATAAGTACAATAATCTCAAATGTTCTAGAGTTTGCAGCGTTTGCCGTCGCTGGTGAGTCGGTACTTCGCTATGCAACAAGGCAGCGGGTAAATTGCGATCGCGCAACTCTTGCACTTGATTTTCCATCAGCGCCACCAGGGGCGAAATCACTAGCGTGAGTCCCGTTTGCAGTAGCGCTGGAAGTTGAAAACAAATCGACTTTCCCCCGCCAGTTGGCATCACAATTAGGGCATCTTTCTTTTGCAACAAGCTGCGAATAATTTCTCCCTGTGGAGGTCTAAAATCATCGTATCCCCAGATTTTTTTAAAGGCGTCGCGGACTTCTTGCCAGGATGTTGTTTCAGAATTATTCATCATTAGTATGTAGATGCGATCGCTTCTAGTGTCTGCTCTTGGCAATAAGATATGTTAAGCTCTAGCACAATACGGCGTAGTCTATTTTAACTTTTCTTTTAGAAGGAGTGCGATTAATGGTAAATTACGGTTTAAATTTAGGCTCGTTACTCGGTTTAATGTATTGGATTATCGGTTTAATTTACCCGATTATCACTATTATTTTAATAATTAAACGTTCAAGGCAGATGAGTGCTTTGTTCGTAATTCTTTATGTTGTTCAAATCGTACTTTTACCAATATTAATGTTCTTGTATGGCTTTATTTTATTATTTCAAGGTTGGCGTTTAGACCCAATCCTTCAATTTGAACAATTTCTTTTAACTGTGGTGATTATTTGCATGATTATCAAAGATATTTCTAGCGATCTTATTGAAAATTAGAAAAAGGTTTATGAAATGATCAACTTTGGTTTAAATTCAGCATCTTTTTTAGGTTTGTTTTATATTATTCTGGCTATAAGCCACCTGATTTTAATTAGAGGTGCAGTATCCAGACGAACAAATAACTTGAGTGCTTCAGCTTTAAAATTACATAAAGTTCTATCGGCAATTATAGAGCCTTCGCTGATCGTTTCCGGAATAATTTTAATTTTGCAAGGTTGGCGTTTAGACCCAATTTTACAATTTGGGCAATTTCTTTTATTTCTATTAATCCTTTATATGATGATGAAAGATATGGTAATTGAGCGGATAGAGCGACGCAGATAAATTAACGAGATCGTCCGGTGAAAGAGTGCTAATAGCAAATATACGCCCACAGGCTAGAAGCCTGGGGCTAGAAGAACGAAGCCTGCCTTCGCAGGCTTTATATTAGCCTGCGAAGGCAGGCTTTGTTTGTTTAGCCGCGACTTTAGTCGTCGGACATTTTTACTAATTACTAATTAGCAAAAGTGGTAGGATTTTCAGCCGTAACAGACTTAGGAATTGGGCTGGAGATTCCTGAAGGCGCTACCGTCGAACTGGGTGGTGTTGCCGGTTGACTGAAGTGTTGGTAAGCTGCACGAGATATCTGGCGAATCAACTCTGAGGCGCTACCGTCATTGTGGGGGCGTTGCACCATCACAGCGGCAATGTAGCGCTTGCCAGTGGGCATATCAATTAAACCAACGTCAGCGATCGCAGAGCCGATATCGCCGGTTTTGTGGGCGATGCTAGCACCTTTCCCCAGTCCTCGTGGCAGCAACGAATCTGTCACCGTTTGTTGCATGATATGCAAGATGCGATCGCGCGATGGCACCGACACCACATTCCCTTGATTGACCATTGCCATCACCGTCGCCAACTCTTTAGGACTGGTGGTGTTCGTTCCTTCCAAGTCGGGCAGGGCGTTGTGGATGACGGTTGTCGTCAATCCCCAAGATTGGAACCGCTGATTCAGCGCCTCAACACCGCCCAGACGATGAATCAGCATATTCGTAGCGGTGTTGTCACTGATCGCAATCATCTTGGTTGCCACCTCTAGGGCGGTGTACTTCGTCCCTAGTTTTTTGTACTGCAAATCGCCAGAACCAGAACCAATCAGATTTTTCTCTAGCGTTAACGGTTCATCCAGACGAATTTTTCCAGCATCCACATCTTGGAAAAAGGCGACGAGAATTGGCACCTTAATTGTGCTAGCGGCTGGGAAGGTTTCGTTACCAGACCAGTCGAGATAGGCACCTGTATCCAACTCTACTAAAAAGACTCCTGGATTTAATTTGGAATTTTGCGTCACCAGCGCCTGTACCTGTGCTTTCAACGATGGGATTTCTTGATTCAGCGTCAGGACGGAAGTACCCGCCGCCGTACCCATCGCCGTGTCAGATTGGGCAGGTGATTTTTGTCCTGGCGCTTTACCAATCGCCCCAACTGCTGACTGCTGAAGGAGGACTGACTCCTTGTTAGCAGCGCCTGCCATCTGGCGGGTAGCCGGGTCCCAAGCGGATAAAACAGTTCCAGCGATCGCGCCAATTCCCACCCCCAAGATGAGCAGACGGGCACCGTACAGCCAAGGAGAAACCGGGCGTCCAGGCGATCGCGTCCGGCGCTGAGGTGAAGTTCCCCCGCCCTTATGGGTGCCTGCGGGCTGGGAAGGAGGGCGTTTCTGAAAGCGTCTCACATTCCCCTGTGACGGGACTGGGTAAGGGCGCGCTGCCTCGCCCAGACTTAGATTGAGTATCGAACCGCCTTGACGCGAGCGATCGCGACGGCTTGTTTGGGGCAGTGGTGCTTCTATCCGCTGTCTTCCACGATTCACATCGGAACCGAACTGCGAGGGTGTCCTAGTTGGCGTGGTGGATCTCAAGGAACGATTGGGAGCGGAATTTGACTGCACTCGCGGCGACAGACTGGCACCGGAGGACTTTCGAGTGCGTAGCGACGGGGAAGATTTCTTTTGTTCTGTCTTCAGGGGCGCATTTCTCAAACCGAAACCCGTCCTTGCTGAACTTTGACCCTTTCCTCGCGGCGTCGCAGTCGCTTCACGGCTCACGCTCAAGGGCGTAGTTTTGAGTGCCTCGCGTCGATTCTGCGACGCGGGTTGTCTTTTTTGTTGCCCCCGTCGACGTTCGCGGATGTCAGAACGATTGTGTTGGTTCGGTGAGGACGAATTGTTTGGGCTTTGCCCATTATCTTTAAACGTACTTCCTCCTGATACCGCTGACACAACTGACTGAGTTTCAGACTGCTGAGTCACTCCTAACTCCTCCACCACTATGGTTATTGTTAATTGTTAGCTGTTAATAAAGAGTGACTAACCACTGTATTGGCTCAGCCTTGGCTTTACTTTTCCAGGGTCTATCACTTGCATCAGGGAACGAATGCTTTTGCGTATAGCAACACCGCTAACGCTACCGTTCCTACCAACTTTTGCTTATTTTATGGTGCGTCTTGCTGTTCTGGTTCATTAGCAACAGAATGTGGCAGAAATTGTAGCGCCCAGTCCATCTGGCTGAAAATGCCTCGGAGCATTGCCACTTCTGCTTTGGTGGGATTGGCTCGGTTGAACAGACGCCGGAATTTTTCCATACGGCTGCTGGCGGTGTGGGGATAGAGATAACCCATTTTTAATAACACGGCTTCCATCTGTTGATAATATCCATCCAAGACTTCTAATGGGGCAGGGTCAATTGTCAGTTGTGGGTTGTCAGTTGGTACGGGCATGGCAGTTCCGTGCCCGTACAGTTGATTGGCAGTGATTTGCGGCTGACTGCTGAGTGCTGACCAATTTTGGTAAAGCTCGTAACAACAAATGCCAACTGCTTGAGCCAGATTTAAAGAAGGATACTCCGGATTGGTGGTAATGCGTACAAATCGCTGAGCATAGTTTAATTCCACATTACTTAACCCTCGATCTTCTGGGCCAAAGATCAAGGCTGATGGTAGCGGTTCTTCCAGCAACCAAGGTAAAGCGATTCTGGGATTTTCCAGCGGCGTTTCTAACGTTCGGGGGCGGGTAGTGGTGGCGATCGCTTTCACGCACCCTTGTAATGCCTCTGGGATCGTCGCTACTACCTGAGCCGATTCCAGTAAGTCTAAGGCATGAACTGCCATATCCGTTGCTTCTTTCGAGAGGCGATCGCATTGGGGATTCACCAGCACCAACTGCCGCAATCCCATATTTTTCATCGCGCGAGCCACAGAACCTACATTCAGCGGACCTGCTGGCTCTACCAATACAATCCGCACCCTAGCTAATCTAATCTCATCCATGACTGAAATTAATAAAATAGTCTAAAAGCGCATCTCTCTATGGGCGGACATAATTACCATATTTCCGATCTATTTCGTAAAATTGAATATTGGCAATGTATCGTCAAATTAACATGAAGCGCGATCGCTCCAAGTCCGACTTACCCAGCAAAATTTGCCCGGTATGTCAACGTCCCTTCACCTGGCGTAAAAAATGGGCAGATTGTTGGGATGATGTGAAATACTGTTCGGAGCGCTGTCGCCGTCGCCGCACCCAAGCCAATTAGCACTCGGCACCCCAAGTTTAGATTTTGGATGCCTGGATTGAAAACATCGCCAATCTGAAATCAAGGCTGAGTACTGGTATTTATTAAAAATTACAAAGGATTGAAATATGTCAGTGAATCAGGTGCAACCCAAGGTGATTATTCACGGTGGTGCCGGTAGCGCCCTCAAAAGTCAAGAGGGGGCTGACGCAGTCCGCAAGTCACTCTACAAAGTAGTGGAAGAAGTTTATACCCTGCTGTTGGCAGGAGCAACTGCCCAAGCAGCAGTGGTGCATGGTTGTCACTTGATGGAGGACGATCCTCGCTTTAATGCGGGAACAGGTTCGGTACTGCAATCAGATGGTCAAATTCGCATGAGTGCCTCGTTGATGGATGGGACAACTCAGCGATTGAGCGGCGTGATTAATGTATCGCGCGTCCAACATCCCATTGATCTGGCCCAAGCTTTACAAGCTTCTCCCGATCGCGTGCTATCAGATTACGGGTCGGCAGAACTCGTGCGGGAATTGCAGGTTCCGATTTACAATCCGATGATCGAGATTCGCTTGCAGGAGTGGCTGCAAGAGCGGAGCGAGAATTTTATTAAAGAAGCTGCTGGGGTTGTGGCTGAAAAAGAGCTGGTGGATGACCCAGAGGCTGGACGCGGCACGATTGGAGTCGTGGTTCTGGACACTCAGGGAAATTTAGCCGCAGGCACTTCGACGGGAGGCAAGGGTTTTGAGCGGATTGGTCGAGTCAGCGATTCGGCAATGCCTGCGGGGAACTACGCGACCGCTGAAGCGGCGATTAGCTGTACCGGGATTGGAGAAGACATTATTGATGAATGTCTGGCGGCGCGGATTGTGGTGCGGGTGACGGATGGTTTGTCCCTTGCAGATGCGTTTGAGCGCTCCTTTACCGAAGCGCGTGGGCGTCAGCGGGATTTTGGGGCGATTGGGATTGATGCAACCGGAGCGATCGCGTTTGGGAAAACTAGCGAAGTCCTCCTCGCCGCTTTTCACACTGGCGAACAGATGGGCGACACCCTGGAATGGACGGGTGACACCCTATCCGGCTTTATTTCTTAACCACCAAGTCACTCTAGCGTAGCCATGCGCTCTCTTCGCTATAGACACCAAGGAAACACGAAGTTCTCTATCTTGGTGTCTTATGGGTTCAAAAAAACACTCCCAGAATTTATGGGTGGAGTATTCTGACTCCTGAATTGTGTGTTCTGAATTCTGGATTAACTTCTCGGTGCATACATAACTATCAACACGCCAAGTAGAGCCATCCAACCTCCTAACAGGTCAAATTTGTCTGGAGCTATCTTATCAACTTGCCATCCCCAAAGAATAGAAAGAACAATGAAGACACCTCCATAAGCTGCATAAACTCGCCCAAAATTGGCTTGTTGCAGCGTCGGAATGATTCCATAGAGAATCAGCGCGATCGCTCCTAAGAAAGCAAACCAAATACTCTGATTTTCCCGCAGCCAAAGCCATATCAGATATCCTCCACCTATTTCGCATAACCCGGCTAAGACGAAATAGAATACAGACTTGATAATTGCCACTATTTACTCCTGCTGGGGTTTTAACCGCCAGCCCTTTCTGACAATTTGACGGGCACGGGCAATCACCAAAGAATCATCTGGAACGTCTCTTGTGACCACAGAACCGGCGGCAACCGTTACGTCTTCTCCCAGTGTCACCGGCGCAACCAGAACGCTGTTGGAGCCGGTTTTCGTGCGATCGCCTATTTTGGTACGATGCTTCTTCACGCCGTCATAATTGGCAGTAATTGTACCCGCCCCAATGTTCACTTGATTCCCTAAAGTGGCATCGCCTAAATAGGACAGATGGGCAGCATTAGTGCGATCGCCCAAGGTGCTATTTTTCAGTTCCACAAAATTTCCGATGCGGCAAGATTCCCCGACTTCTACATGACCGCGCAAATGGGCGTAGGGACCAATCCGGGTGCCATTTTTAACCACACTGTCAGTCACCACGGAATAAAGCACCGTCACATTTTCCCCAATCTGGCTATTTTCAATCAAGCTACCAGGGCCAATGCGACTCCCGGACGCGATCGCGGTATTTCCCCGCAGATGAGTTTGCGGTTCGATCGTGACATCCGGTTGCAACTGTACCGTATCATCAATTGCGATCGTGTCTGGACTGACTAGAGTCACACCTGCCGCCATCCAAGCATCCTTGACTCGCTCTTGTAAAATCTCGTAAGCATGGCTAAGTTGTTTGCGGTCGTTAATTCCCAGAATTTCCTGGTAATCCTCCACATCCACAGCCATCACCGGCTCCATGAATTTAACCGCATCGGTCAGATAGTATTCCTGCTGGTCATTGTTCGCCACCAGTTGCGGCAATACTTTTTCCAGTTGCGGCCAATTGAAGCAGTAAACACCGGCGTTAATCCGGCGATTTTGCTTTTGAGCAGGCGTGCAGTCCCGGTCTTCTACAATCTCTTTAACTAGATTTTGACCATTACAAAAAACCCGCCCATAGCCTTTGGGATTTGGCATTTGGGCGGTGAGAAGGGTGGCGGCGTTCTGATGCTCTTGGTGAGTTTCCAGCAGATTTTTGAGGGTTTGCGATCGCAACAAAGGAACATCCCCATTTAAAACCAGCAAATCGCCGGTGAAGCCTTCTAAATGGGGGAGTAATTGCTGGACGGCATGACCCGTGCCCAACTGCTGGGTTTGTTCGACAAACTCCAAATCGGGAAGTGGGGGCAATCGATCGATCACCTCTACCAAGGCGTCTTGGATGCGATCGCCTTGATACCCAACGATGACGAGGCACCGCGATGGTTCGACTTCAGACAGACTATGGAGAACCCGTTCGACAAGCGATCGCCCTCCCAAGGAATGTAAGACCTTGGGCAGATCCGATTTCATCCGCGTTCCACGTCCTGCTGCAAGAATTGCTACTGCTACCATATTCAGCTTTTCGCGTTATCAGACCAGCTACAAGAATAAAGGTTGAAGCTTGAACCCGGAAAGAGCGTTCGTGGTTCTTTCTGGGTGAAACATTGGCACAATCAGCCGACGCCAGCATCCGACTAATTTTTGAGTCAAGGTGATAGCGAAGCGCAGAAAAAGTCAGTTCGCGCGCGCGCCGACAAGTCGGTTCGCCCCTACACGGCTTCTGGCAGCGCCTCAGCGAGGTGAGCCGATTGAATAAACTCAGTAAACTTCTCTACTAATTGAGGATTTCTCCAACCTTTTGCCGTTTCTTCTGCAAAAATTTCTAAGGCTTCTGTCGATGTAAACGCCCGTTTGTAGGGACGTTCGCTTCTCAGGGCATCATAGATATCAATAATTTGAAAAACCTGCGCCAGATAGGGAATCTCCTCTTTAGCCAAACCATCGGGATAACCCGTTCCATCCCAGCGTTCGTGGTGATGGCGAATAATTGGAATGACGCCCCGCATGGTTCGCAGTGGCTTACAAATTCTCTCACCAATCACGACGTGCTGCTTCATAATTACCCATTCTTCGTCGTTGAGTTTCCCTGTCTTGAGCAGCACGGCGTCGGGAATGCCCACTTTACCAATGTCATGGAGATAACCTCCCCACATCAAATCCCGAACTTGGTTGCGAGAAAGATTCAGAAATTCACCAAAGGCTTTACCCATGTCCACCAGTCGTCCGCAGTGATCGCCAGTCACGGGATCGCGGCTTTCGACGCTGCGGGCGATCGAGAACAGGACTTGTTCGGCGTGATCCAGGTCTTCATTCAAGCGCTTTTGCTGGACGAGAGATCGGACTCTGGCAGAGAGTTCTAAGCGATCGAAGGGTTTGGTCAGAAAATCATCTCCACCCGCTTCAATGCCCAGAATGCGCGATCGCCTGTCATTTAGCGCCGTGATGAAAACTACCGGGGTCAGGCGGGTTTGTTCGTCTTGTTTTAACTTCCGACACACCTCAAACCCATCCATCCCCGGCATCATTACATCCAGTAGAATTAAATCTGGGTTGCACTCGACCACACGCTTCAATGCATCTGGCCCACTTTCTGCCTCCAAAACTTCGTAGCCTTCCACCGACAGCAGTGCTACCGCCGTCATGCGGCTGGAGGGATGATCGTCAACAACCAGAATTTTGGGCAACTCCGAATCTAGAAAGTTCACTGAAGAAAACCTTGTTTGAGAAGCAGCGGTTGATAAATTGAGCATGATTTACAACATAAATTTGTTTTTAGTATGAGCGAATAGCTTAATCCTGAAATCGGGTTTTTCACGGATATTCACAGTACCCATGCGAAATCTTGATTGCAGCTTCACTCTTCAAACATGAAAGTGTAGATTTAATCTTCCGATCGCCTACAAAATTTTAGGGATTTTCTGGATGTCCGGGGTCTGTCAAGCCCTTCTAAAAAGTTAATAATATTTCACTTGAGCGGTTGCAAAGAATGCTACGATTATACACCGCAGTTTGGAAGCCGACAAAGTGGGCGATCGCATTGAATCCCAATCGGGGACTGAAATAGCCAGCACTGTTTGCAAGCAGAGGTTTCCTCTAAAGCACGATTCTTGTGGAGCTATTGAATTCCGAGCCGGGATGGAAATAACCAACGCTTTTTCCAATGAGAGGTTGGCTCTAAAGCACTGGCTTGTCGATCGATTTGACGACGCTGCAAGATCGCATCAGCGGGGTCACACAGATGAGGATCGCGGTAGGGAATGGCAGCTTGCGAATGCAAATGCTCTTGTTCTTGTACTGAAAGTGCCGCTAAATCTAGGGTTGTGAAACTGGCGACCGTTCCAGGCGATCGCCTTCCCACGGGTACTGTTGCGCCAATTTGTAACCCTGCTGCCATCAGGGCAGTCCGCACCGCCGCCGCACAAGAATAAGTGGCAAGTCTGCCATCGGGTTTTAAGCACTTGGCAACCCAGCCAAGAAACTCCACCGTCCACAGTTGCGGACATCGGGGGGGTGAAAAAGGATCGAGAAAAATCGCATCTGCCCGGAAGTTTGAGTGATATACCTGCTGAATCGTTGCTCTGGCATCTCCCACGATTAGCTGAGCATTGAGGCGTTCGGTCTGAACTTTGCCAGAAGTGGCTAGCTGGTGGAAAATTGGGGCGTGTTCTGGGCTCCAGTGGTTCAGGAGATGGTGCGCGATCGCTGCTTTTGGCACCGCTACATCTAATTCTAGCCCCACCCACTCCACCCGACAATTCGGATTCACTGCCCAAATTGTTTCCAAAGCCGCTGCCGTGTTGTAACCAAGACCGTAACAAATATCCAACAAATGTAATATTGGTTGCTGTGCTTTCTGCCTGAGTTGAGTGGGTTCGACAAACTTAAGTTCGGCTTCCTTCTTCGCACCCTGCTGACTATGAAAAGTTTCGCCAAACTCTTCTGAAAAGAAGGTGAATGAGCCATCAGCGGTTAGTTGGGGTGTAAAGATACCTATGTCTTGCATTTGGCAGATAAAACCCATAGTTTGTTTCCTAGTTTAGAGATTTACCTTATAGATTAATTGGGCGTAAATTTTCTAACTTTCTATCCGAGCGCCGTTTCCAGTTGTTGGAAATCCTGCGTAATTTAGCCGAAAAAATCGTCATACTGTTTTTCTGGAAAAATTGATGCTTGTTGTGAGCGGGTAATACCATTTGGGTGATGAGGCGCTACAGAAACGATTCCCCAACAGGGCTTAAAAAGGGGGCTAAGAAGTCTTATACGTTGCAAACAAAAAACAAAATGGTATAACAGATGAATTCATTAAAAAAAATGGGGAGGGTAGTGAAGGTGTGTCTAACTACATAAAAGATATATTTTAGCCAGGAAGGAGAGTAAATTGAGCATACTGCCCCACTCGGTATCGGCAACTACAGATGCGATCGCTCCCTGAAGACTTGTACACTGTTTTTGATTGCAGAGAGTCAAGTCAATGACCGATACCCCTTTTGTCGTTTCCGCCCAGTGGCTTTCCGAACACCTGAACGTTAGCGCAGCGGCTCTTGCGGAGCTTTTGCAAGTTGTAGTAGTGGATTGTCGCTTTTCCCTTGCCGATCCGGAATTGGGACACCAGCAGTATCTCACCAGTCACATTCCCGGTGCCCACTATCTGGATCTCAACAAAGACCTTTCTGCACCCGTAGGACAGCATGGGGGAAGACATCCCTTGCCCAATCCAGATGAGTTAGCGAATAAGTTAGCAGCGATTGGGGTGAATTGTCAGGAAACCTTGGTTGTCGCCTACGATGATTCCCGGTTTGCCTTTGCTGCACGTCTCTGGTGGCTGCTGCGCTACCTGGGGCACGATCGCGTGGCTTTGTTAGACGGCGGCTTTTCGGGATGGCAGAGAGAGGAATATCCCGTTACAGACACCCGTACAACGCCTCAGATGGGCAAGTTTGTGCCTCAGGTGCGACAAGACTGGGTGGTAGATATTGAAACCGTCAAAGCCAGAAAAGACTTGCCTGGGGTGGTACTGGTAGATTCGCGGGAAGGCGATCGCTATCGAGGCGAACGAGAACCCATTGACCCGATCGCCGGTCATATCCCCGGAGCCGTAAACTATTCTTGGCAGGAAGTATCGAGTAGCCAATCTTACCTACGACCGATGACGGAACAACGCGAACGATGGGTAGGCTTAGAACAAGCTGAGGAGGTTTTAGTCTACTGCGGTTCTGGCGTCACCGCCTGCGTTAATCTATTGTCTTTGGAAATAGCCGGACTTCAGACTGGCAAGCTATATGCTGGTAGTTGGAGTGATTGGTGTTCCTACCTGTAAATACTATAAAGGCAGTGCCTAAATGCTTGCCCTAACTATAAGATAGTGCCCACTAGGACAGTAACAGAGTCCTCAACTAAGGTAGAGTTTAAAGAAGAAGTTATGTTTGACTTTATCAGTGCTGTTCCCCTTTTTAGACTTTAATCGCCGATTTTGCCCTGAAAACCCCCTGAATGCCAGTGTGGTTTGGGTACGGAAAGATAAAAAAGAATTGGGATTGCACTAAAGTACTTATGAATAACTATTCGTAACAAATTGCTAGAATAAATCATTCCGCTTAAATTCTTTCCTACAAATTTTAGGTCTTAGTTTCTATGGCTTGCTTAATGAACCGTCTTTCTATTTTTGTAGACGGGAACAATATGTTCTACGCTCAACAAAAAAATGGTTGGTTTTTCGATCCTAGACGAGTATTGGAGTACTTCAGAAAGGAACAGCCAGATACAAATCTGATCAATGCCTTCTGGTACACCGGGCTAAAAGATCCACAGGATCAGCGGGGATTTCGAGACGCACTAATTAGCCTGGGATACACCGTCCGCACGAAAATTCTTAAAGAATATTACGATGACACTTCCGGGCGCTATTCGCAAAAGGCAAACTTAGATATTGAAATTGTTGTCGATATGTTTAATACAGTAGAGCAGTACGACCGGGTAATTTTATTCAGTGGAGATGGGGATTTTGAACGAGCCATCGAATTGTTACGTTCTAAAAATACACATATTACAGTAGTGTCTACTGAAGGAATGATAGCTAGAGAGCTGAGAAATGCAACAGACCGCTACATAGACCTGAACGAAATTCGGGAATTTATTGAAAAAACTGAATATTAGCCCTCAAACCTTAGTTTTTTTGGCTATAACTAATTAGCAAGAACTAATGACTAACGGCTAATGAATCAAAGTTGAAAGATGTGTTTTTTTTGACCTATGAAAGTTCAACCTAACCAAGACCGGATTATTATTTTCGATACGACCCTTCGAGATGGGGAACAGTGTCCAGGCGCGACTCTGAATGTAGACGAAAAGCTGAGTATTGCGCGACAATTGGCTCGTTTGGGCGTGGATGTGATTGAAGCGGGTTTCGCTTATGCTAGCCCAGGAGATTTCGAGGCAATTCAGAAAATTGCGAAGACAGTAGGGACACAAGAGGGTCCCGTTATCTGTAGTTTGGCAAGAGCGATCAAAGCAGATATTGAAGCCGCCGCAGAATCGCTAAAACCGGCGGTAAAGGGTAGGATTCACACATTTATATCGACATCTGATATTCACTTAGAATATCAGCTAAGAAAGACAAGGGCTGAAGTGTTAGCGATCGCAGAAGAAATGGTCGCCTACGCTAAATCCTTCATGGATGATGTAGAATTCTCCCCAATGGATGCCGCTCGCTCCGATCCAGATTTCCTCTACCAAGTTTTAGAGCGGACGATTGCAGCGGGTGCCAAAACCGTCAATATTCCCGATACAGTTGGTTACATGACTCCCAGTGAGTTTGGTGACTTAATTAAGGGAATTAAAGAGAACGTGCCGAATATTGACCAAGCAATCATTTCCGTACACGGTCATAATGACTTAGGCTTGGCGGTTGCCAACTTCTTGGAAGCCGTGAAAAATGGCGCACTACAGCTAGAATGCACCATCAACGGCATTGGCGAAAGAGCGGGGAATGCGTCGCTGGAAGAATTGGTGATGGCACTCCACGTCCGGCGTCAGTATTACAATCCATTTTTAGGACGCCCAGCAGACTCAGAAGAACCCCTCACGAATATTGATACAAAGCAGATTTACAAAACATCCCGGTTAGTTTCTAACTTAACAGGGATGTTGGTGCAGCCAAATAAAGCAATTGTGGGCGCAAATGCCTTTGCACACGAGTCTGGCATTCACCAAGATGGGGTGCTGAAAAACAAGCTCACCTACGAAATAATGGATGCCCAATCTATCGGCTTAACCGATAATCAGATTGTACTGGGCAAACATTCCGGTCGCCATGCCTTTAGCGCTCGACTGAAAGAATTGGGATTTGAACTATCAGAAAGCGAGTTAAATAAAGCCTTTCTGAAGTTCAAAGACTTAGCGGATAAAAAGAAAGAAATCACCGATTGGGATTTGGAAGCGATCGCTAACGATGAAATCCAACAAGCCCCAGAACTTTTCCGCTTAGAATTGGTGCAAGTATCTTGCGGTAGCAACTCCCAGCCTACCGCAACCGTAACACTTCGCACTCCTGCCGGAGTTGAACTCACAGACGCCGCTATTGGTACGGGACCCGTAGATGCCGTTTATAAAGCAATCAATCGCGTCGTCAACGTCCCCAACCAACTGATTGAATTTTCCGTTCAATCTGTAACCGCTGGAATTGACGCCATCGGAGAAGTCACGATTCGCCTACGGCACCACGATCGAGTATTCTCCGGTCATGCTGCCAACACCGATATCATCGTCGCCTCCGCCCAAGCCTATGTCAACGCCCTGAATCGGTTGTATGCTGCCTTGGAAAAAGAAGAGACGCGCTCAGCCGTAATTTCTCAAAAAGTATAAAACGCAAACAGCAACAGAGGTACGCAAAGTGAGATTATCCTTTGCGTACCGAGAGTGCTTACCTTTGCGTACCGAGAGCGTTTAATTCTTAATCATGGATATTTTTGACAAAGAGAAAAAATTCCACGATCAATGGGCATCCACCATTGATGTAGATGGAATCAAAGTTAAAGATTATTTTGAAGCTTGTACTGCCCCTGAAAACCGTTTCATCCTCAGAAAACTGGGAGATATCAGAGGCAAAAGGCTTCTCGATTTAGGGTGTGGTGCTGGAGAAAATAGCGTTTACTTTGCCAAAAAAGGGGCGCTGTGCGTGGCATCTGACTACTCTCCTGGCATGGTGGAAGTAGCGCTGCAACTGGCAGTGAGGAACGGCGTCGAGATTGAGGGGCGAACCATGAATGCGATCGCTCTCGACTGTCCTGATAATAGCTTCGATATCGTCTACGCCTCGAATTTGTTGCACCATTTGCCAAACCCGAAACTCGCAATTCGGGAAATGCACCGGGTTCTTAAACCAGGTGGAAAAGCTTGTTTTTGGGACCCCCTGAAACACAATCCAGTCATTAATGTGTACCGGCGGATTGCTACGAAAGTGCGAACTGAAGATGAAACGCCGCTGGATATTAATATTGTAAATTTTGTAAAATCCCAGTTTTCAGAAACGTCTTACGATACGTTTTGGTTGGCGACGCTGTGGATTTTTTTACGCTTCTATTTGATTGAAAAAATCGATCCAAATCAGGAGCGTTACTGGAAGAAAATTATTATTGAACATGAAAGATTAGCACCTAATTATCAACGGTTAGAGAAGATGGATGCAGGTTTGAAAAAGATTCCTTTAATGAAGCGTTTTGCCTGGAATCTTGCTGTAGTCGCAACGAAATGATCTGCACTTCTAAGGTAAACGAAAGGTGGGATTAATTAATCTTGTAGGGGGAGCATCCCGATGACAGCAAATATACGCCCACAGGCTTCTAGCCTGGGGCTAAACAAACAAAGCCTGCCTTCGGCAGGCTTTGTTTGTTTAGCCGCGAATGCGAGTCGTCGGACATTTTTACTTTCTAATTATTAATGGTTGCTAGTTCATCCAGTTGAGCGAGGGTTTGCCAAACTTCCTGTAACATTGGGTCTAGTCCAATCCGAGCAACTGCTGAAATCAGGAAAACTGGTGCATGACTTAACTGACGAAGCTGTTGCGCGATCGCTTCCACATCATTATCTGGATCGATCGCATCCACCTTGCTCAGTGCCACAATTTGCGGACGATCTGCCAGTCCCCGACCGTAAGAGTGCAACTCTTGCTGTATGGTTTGATACGCGCCGATGGGATCTTCGCTGGTCGCATCAATCAAGTGCAGCAGTAATCGGGTGCGCTCGATATGACGCAAAAAGTCGTGTCCCAACCCGGCACCCGTATGGGCACCCTCAATTAAACCAGGAATATCAGCAAATACAGTGCCGTCGCCGCTGGGTTTGCGTACCACACCCAAATTCGGCACCAACGTTGTAAAAGGATAATCTGCTACCTTCGGTCGTGCCGCTGAAATCGCCGAAATCAGCGTAGACTTACCGGCATTGGGTAAACCAATAATCCCCACCTCAGCTAAGAGCTTCAATTCCAAACGCAACTGCCGTTTTTCACCTGGCAACCCGTCTAAAGCATAATCCGGCGCTCGATTCCGGTTGCTCAGGAAGTGCTGATTTCCCAGCCCTCCCTTGCCACCCTGAGCCACACAGAAAGTTTGCCCTGTCTCGACCAAATCGCCCAACAACTCATCCGTTTCGGCATCATAAACCATCGTGCCACGGGGAATATGAATCACGCGATCGCGCCCCGCTGCACCCGTGCGATTATTTGGCCCTCCGCGCGAACCATCTTCAGCCTTGAAACGATGGGTATACTTGAAGTCCAGCAAGGTTTGCAAATTCTCAACCACCTCTAGAATCAGCGAACCACCGCGACCGCCATTTCCCCCGGATGGTCCCCCAGCTGGCACATATTTTTCCCGTCGAAAAGCGACAATTCCATCGCCGCCTTTCCCAGCCTCAACTTCAACTTCTACCTGATCGATAAATTGCATAAATTTCCTTTGCTAATTGCTAATTGTTACTGATAGTTTGCTCCGGGATGCCATGAACCATGAACCATGAATCATGAACCATTAGCCATTAGCCAGTCTTCCATTAACAATACGGTGACACATCTTCACCACAATCATCCGCCAAATAGGACAAAGCTCGGAAGCGCAAACCCACTAATTGCTCGTAGATGGGATTGAGCTTACATAGCGGTGGGATGTGGACAATTTTGTGACCAAATAGCTTGACATCGCGCTCAAACGGGCACTGGGAAGGAATCATTTTGCACAAGAATCTTGCTAATCGCGGATCGTGAATTTCTAACCCATCTAGCCATACCCGTACTGGTCGCAGCACATCCCGCTGCCGAATGCGAGCCGCTACTCCTTTATCCGAGTCAGAAGAAATCTCGCTTTCTGGGGTAGGAATAAGCGTTTGCCGCAGCAATAAAAGCGCCTTTGGCTGCTGTCCCAATGCCTGACAAAATTGGAATAGCAATTCATCTTCGCTGGAGGAATAAACGCCATCTGCTACTGCCACCATAACAGCGGTACGCAGGAAATCTTCTGCGCCTCTGGCGTCTTGCTTAAAAGCCGCTGCTAATTCATCGGCAGTAATCGGTTCGAGCGATCCCAAATCTGTTTTGGGCGCTACTTCGTTCTGAGTCAGCGATGAAATTAATTTTTGTTCTTCGGCGTCAAAATTGCCGTCTGCCCAGGCAACCATTAGCAAGCCGCGTATCCAAACCGCCATTTGCTCGCTGGTGTAGGGAGATTTAAGTACGCTCGTCATAACACTCTGATTTGCTTGAATTTACGTTGCGATCGCTTTGAGTCGATTCTAGCTCTGGCTCTGCCTCGGATGGCTGTAAACTTAGAGACGGATCTCCTCACTTTATTGATATTTCTGTGAATTCACCAGAATTTGGATTATTCCTGATTTCGATCCTAGCGAGCGTTGCAGGGCAATTTTTGCTCAAAGCTGGAGCTTTGAAGTTAGGCAGAGTCAATGCAGTTAATTGGAACAGTCATCTTTTAAGCATTCTCAGTACACCAGAACTTCTAGCGGGTCTGGCTTGCTATGGTTTAGGGGCGTTTGTTTACATCTTGCTACTGACGCGGGTGAATCTCAGCATCGCTGGTCCTGCGGTGAGTCTGACTTATGTATTCTCTGTGCTGCTGGGTTATTTTATTTTCCGAGAAGCGATTCCCTTGAGCCGTGTGGTAGGTTTGGGTCTGATTGTCAGCGGCGTGGTGTTGGTGATTTGGAAAAATTAAATTTAGTGATTACGCCATGTGCCACTTTTTCTTAGCCCCCAATTTATCGGGGGAAAAATACACAAACTTGCACATGGCAGTAATTAGTAATTGGTAATTGGTTATAGGCCTTCAAGGGTTGAGTTTAGTACAGTCAGACCTAACCCTTGAAGCCCCTTCCCTACTTGGGAAGGGGGCTAATTTCAAAGCCTCTATCCGATTCCTCCTCCAGAGGTCATGCACTGTACCGTATAAAAGTGAGAACCGCTATAGTAGCAACCATCATCTCTCATCTTTCATCCTTTTAGGAGTGGCGACTGCAACCAAACCATAGACTTGAATGCCATGCTGGGCAAGCGTTTGAGCAGCAGATTGAGCCGTCGCTCCCGTGGTATAAATGTCATCTAATAACAGCACTGATGTAGATGGACGGCTACGAAGGAATTCTTTTCCTAGTGAGAAAGCTCCAGCTAAGTTTTTTTCTCGCTCGGTGCCAGATAAGCTAAACTGAGCCTCCGTCGCCCGTACCCGTTCCAAACCCAGCGATCGCATTGGGTAGCCGGTAAAATTGCAAAAGCTTTGAGCTAATAAATCTGCCTGATTGTAGCCTCGCTGACTTAGCTTGGAGGGGTGCATAGGGATGGGCACTACGGTTAATTTGCTCTCAGCGGATACCGAAGAATTCAGCCATGCTTGAGCAAGCCAATGACCTAACGGACGAGCCAGTTGGGGATGGTTTTCATATTTTAGGGCAGCGATCGCTCTCTTGATTGCCCCTTCATATCCGCCCCAAGCAAATACTGGTAGTTGCCCTTGCCAAAATTGGTTAGGATTGGAAATCTGACAGCGTTGCAGTTGCCGCTGACAGTCTTCACAAAATTCTCTAGAAGTCGGGCGCTGGCACAGTGGGCAGTTGGACTTCAAAAATAGATTTAGCAAACCTTTTACCGTCCGACTCCAATGCCTCATCTTCAGTACCTCCTCCTTGGGGGAGATTTCTTTAAAATACGAATAGGTTTTTGAGCGATCGCGCCAGTGACGCCCAGCTTAATTTTGTGAAAAATTAAGGAATCTAACTTTAAGAATCAGAGTTTTTTTCCACACCGAATTACACCGAAAAATTAGCTAAAGTTCCAGGATAATGGCTGACTCTAATCATGTCAGAAAAAGACATCGGAATGCCGGTGGAGGATGGCTATTCGCTGATTGCCAAAGTCAGGAACCATTCGACACAAAGAGTGAGACGGCTGCCAGCACTAGCACTCACCGCGTATGCCAGTCAGGCAGATAGCCAGCAGGCGAACTGACAAGTCAGCGCTTCGCTATCGCGCCAGCATCTGTGCTAGACGACGCACTGCTTGTCCAATTGGCTCAAAGAACTAGAGCGGCGCGATCCCACAAGTCGGGATTTAACCCTCAAAATAGTATCAGGAGGGAAAAATCAATTTATGCACATCATACCTTGGGCCGATCTCGGCTACGGGCTGGCAGTATCTATTTGTACTTTGCTAGGGCTGTGGCTATGGCCTGAATTATTAAATAATCTTTTCGCCGCGAATGGTTTTATCCCGCACGGACATTGTTACTTGTGGAAACCAGGGCTGGTGTCACTTCATGTTGCCACAGATACGTTGATCGGATTGGCTTATGTTTCGATTTCAGTCACGCTAGTTTATTTAGTCCACAAAGCTCGTCGAGACATTCCCTTTCATTCGGTATTTATAGCCTTTGGAGTCTTCATTATTGCCTGTAGTGCCACCCATTTTATAGAAGTGTGGACACTGTGGATGCCCGTTTATTGGCTATCGGGAACGATTAAATTAATTACAGCGATCGCTTCTGTGACGACAGCCTTGGCACTACCGCCATTAGTTCCTCAAGTCCTGACGCTGATTGCCTCTGCAAAGACCTCTGAAGAGCGTAAACTGCAACTAGAAACGGCAAACGTTGAGTTAGAAACGCTCTACCAAAAGCTCAAGGAACTCGACCAATTAAAAACCCAATTTTTTGCCAACGTTAGCCACGACCTGCGGACGCCACTCGCATTGATCTTGGGACCAACGGAGAAACTGCTGGCCCAGAGTCTGACCAACCAAGAGCAGCGTCACGACATAGAATTGGTGGAGCGTAACGCCCGTATCCTGCTCAAGCGAGTCAACGATTTGCTGGATGTCTCCAAGCTGGAGGCAGGCAAAATGGAAGTGAACTACGCACTCAGTGACGTGGCTGAGCTGGTGCGGCTCATTGCTGCCAACTTTGAAACCTTCGCAGAAGACCGTCAGATATCCTTCGTTGTCGAAACTCCTCCATCCCTTAGGGCGAGTGTCGATCCGGATAAGTGGCAGCGCATCTGCTTCAACTTACTTTCCAACGCCTTCAAATTTACGCCTATCGGAGGTAGTATCCGCTGCATCCTTTCGGAAGTCAGCCCTCAGTCGCAGAAACCCAGGGACCGAGAGGAGCAAATCTTCCCCCTTGACTCCCTCTCGTCTTCATCCTTCACCCTCACCATTGAAGATACTGGCCCAGGCGTGCCACCGGAACTCCGGGAAGTCATTTTCGAGCCGTACCGCCAAGAAGAATTCGTGCAAGAGCAAGGATTTGGCGGTACTGGTCTAGGGCTAGCCATTGTCAAGGAGTTCGTCGAATTGCACGGCGGCTGCATAGAAGTTAACCAGGCTCCAAAAGGCGGGGCAGTTTTCACGACCTGGATGCCGCAAGCAGCACCCTCAGGCGTTAGTCGCTCGCCCGTGCCGATTGACAGCCATGCAGAAGGGTTGTCAGATTTAGCAGGTAGGAATGGCGATCTTTTCCAGACTGTGGGTGGGGATACCATTGCGATCGCGCATTTGGCAGATCATACAGACCTTCCAGACAAGCTGACTCCGACAAATCTTCACTCCCGTTCGACGCCATCGCTCTACAGCGAAACATCCACAAATTACCAGGAAATTGCCCTTTCTGTAATGGCAGAACTGCGGTATCAGCCCAACGATTTAGAATCGGGATTTAATTACCACTCCAAAGCCATTTTTCAATCAGACCAGTCTTGTCAAAATCCTCAATGTGCAATTCCCAATTCTCAATCCCCACTGGTGCTGGTAGTTGAGGACAATCCGGAAATGAATCAGTTCATCACCGAGAGCTTAGCACCAGAGAATCGGGTCGTGACCGCCCGGAATGGACAGGAAGGATTGGATAAAGCGATCGCCCTGCGTCCCGACTTAATCCTCACTGATGTGATGATGCCTCAAATGACCGGCGACCAGCTAGTGCGGCAAGTTAGAGCCATCAGGGAACTCGATATTATCCCAATTGTTCTGCTCACCGCTAAAGCTGACGACGAGCTACAGGTACAGATGTTACGAGAGGGAGTACAGGATTACCTGATGAAACCCTTTCATATCGAGGAACTACGCGCACGGGTGGGCAATGCGATCGCCATGAAACGCGCCCGTGAGATTCTTCAGCAGGAGTTGCGAACTCAAGATCAAGACCTCGCCACCTTAGCCACCGAACTCGCCTCCCGCCAGCGCGAATTGCAGTCTTCCCATCAAAATTTAGAAATCCGGGTTCGGGAAAGAACTGCCGAGTTAAAAGCAGCTAATGAACTGAAGAGCGAACAAATCGCCCTTGCCCAACAAGCCGAACAAGAACTGCGGAAGAGCGAACAACGCTTCCGCAGCTACTTTGAACTTCCTTTAGTCGGAATCGCCATCAGTTCGCCGGACAAAGGTTGGCTGGAAGTCAACGATAAATTGTGCGACATCTTTGGCTATTCCCGGCAAGAACTGAGGCAAATGACTTGGGATGAATTAACTCATCCCGATGATTTGCCAGCCGATGTAGAGCAATTCGGGCGGGTTTTAGCAGGCGAAATTCAAGGCTACTCAATGGACAAGCGGTTTATCCGCAAAGATAGTCAAACGATCCACGCCAGCATCTCGACTCGCTGCGTGCGCGGTACTGACGGCTCAATTGATTACTTCGTGGCTCTAGTTCAGGACATCACCGAACGCCACCAAGCACTGGAAGAACTCAAATGGGAAAGATCCATCCTTCGCAGCTTCTTCGATAGCGCTTCTTTGATGATGGGGATTGTCGAGTTAGTGGAAGATGACATCCTGCATATTTCTGATAACTCCACCTCAGCAAAGTTCTATGGGTTAACTCCCGAAGCGATGCAAAATCGACTCAGTAGCAGTTTGGGAGTCCCGCCGCAATACCGGCGATTGTGGATTCATCAATATCAGTTGGCTCAACGCACAAAAGACACCATCCGCTTTGAATACCCTCACGAGACTGACTTGGGTAAGAAGTGGCTATCTGCTAGCGTCTGCCCGATTGAGGGAGCTTCCAGTTTGCATCCGAAATTTGCGTATGTGATTGAGGACATCACCAACCGCAAGAAATCTGAGAAAGAACGACTCCAGCTCGTCCGCGAACAGGAAGCGCGTGCCCAAGCTGAAGAGGCGCAGCAGCGTTATCTCTCCCTAGCAGAAGCGATTCCGCAGATGGTGTGGACGGCACAGCCAGATGGGGCAGTGGATTACTACAACCAGCGCTGGTTTGACTACACGGGAACGACACTGGAACAAGCCCAAGGCTGGGGATGGCAGCCAACGCTCCATCCAGACGATTTGCTCTCATCGATAGACGGCTGGAACAATGCTATTGATACGGGTGAGACTTACGAAGCTGAATGCCGCTTTAAGAGAGCGTCGGACGGAGTTTTCCGATGGCATCTGGTTCGGGGGTTGCCGCTGCGCGATCGCAATGGTTGGGTCGTCAAGTGGTTCGGGACTTGCACAGACATTGACGATCGCAAGCGTGCTGAGGAGTCACGGCAATTCCTCTCGGAAGCTGGCGTCGTGCTGGCTGACTCGCTGGATTATCAAGCTACATTGGAACGCCTCGTGCATCTGGCGGTGCCGCACCTTGCCGACTGGTGCGCCGTCCATACAGTTGAGCCAGATGGCTCGATCGCTCTCCGAGCGGTTGCCCACCCAGACTCCTCAAAGGTTGAGCTGGCATGGGAGGTAGAGCGTCGCTACCCGTTCGATCCCAAGGTGCCGCGTGGTTTGGCGAAAGTGTTGCATACGGGTGAGGCAAAACTCATTCCGGAGATTCCCGACGAATTGCTCGTCGCGATCGCCCGCGCTCCGGAACACTTAAAAATCCTCCGCAAGGCAGGTTTCAAGTCTTATATGTGCTTACCGTTGATTGCCCGTGGACGAATCTTGGGAGCGATCGCCTTTATTACTGCCGAATCAGGTCGCCACTACAATCGGGCGGATCTCTCCTTGGCTTCTGAACTCGCCCACCGCGCTGCCCTGGCGGTAGACAATGCGCGACTTTACCGCGAAGCTCAAGAAGCCAATCGCATGAAAGACCAGTTCCTGGCGATTGTCTCCCACGAACTGCGAACTCCCATCAATGCCGTCCTGGGTTGGGCACAGCTGCTCCGCAGTCGCAAGTTTGATGAAGCCAGGACGGCGCAGGCGCTGGAAACTATTGAGCGCAATGCTAAGGCGCAGACGCAGCTAATTGAGTCGCTTTTGGATGTCTCGCGCATGATCCGGGGGAACTTGCCCCTCAATCTCCTCTCAGTTGACCTAGTGCCGGTGATTCAAACTTCCATCAATTCTGTACTGGCAACAGCTCAGACACGGGAAATTCAAGTAGAGAGAGTGCTAGACCCCTGTTGCGGACGTGTCCAAGGCGATCCCGTCCGATTGCAGCAGGTGATGTCAAACCTGCTCTCGAATGCCATCAAGTTCACCGACGACGGCGGACGGGTGACGGTGCGATTGTCAATCGTCATGGGGAATAGGGAATGGGCAATCAAGAATGGGGAAGAATCTCACCAATTACCGATCGCCCATCACCTATCACCCATGTCCAATTATGCCGAAATCCAAATCAGCGACACTGGATCGGGCATTACTCCTGACTTTTTGCCCCATGTCTTTGACTTGTTCCGTCAGGCTGATAGTACAACCACGCGATCGCACGGAGGACTGGGACTGGGACTCGCCATTGTCCGCTATCTTGTAGAACTGCATGGCGGCACTGTCGGCGCTGAAAGCCCAGGCGAAGGACTCGGAGCCACCTTTACAGTGCGGCTACCCCTCGTAGAGAGGATGCAAGTAGGAGTGAGGGAAGAGGACTGAGGAGTCAGGAGTCAGGAGTGAGGGAAGAGGACTGAGGACTGAGGACTGAGGACTCAGGAGTCAGGAGTCAGGAGTGAGGGAAGAGGACTGAGGACTGAGGACTGAGGACTGAGGAGTCAGGAGTCAGGAGTCAGGAGTCAGGAGTGAAGAGTGAAGAGTCAAAAGTCAGGAGTCAGGAGTCAGGAGTCAGGTAGAAGACGCGAATCAGGAAAGAAAAAATTCCTCTTCCTCTTCACTCAGTCCT